>DKNL01000062.1:859-13626 GCA_002474325.1 Opitutales bacterium UBA7389 | reverse complement strand
ATTCAGAGATGTATCGTGCAAAACTGAATACAAACAATGCCACCCAGAAAATTCCGTCCCGCGCATACAGCTACGAGCCGTTCATTCTACGCTAGTGGGACTACAAAGCGATTCCACCAGCGAGACAGTTGTTTATACCGCTCGTTTACGCGACAAGCTTTTGACTCCAATCATTTGATTGGGAATCAGGTATTTTATCCGCAGCCAGCATTAGGACTTAGAGCGATTTTCGATTACTCCATACCTCAGCGCGACTGTCACCGATTCTCACGGCGTTTCCTGAATCTGCGGACTTAAAACGGGAAAGAACGTATCTATCTCGAAACGAGTCCGGGACAAATAACAGGGACCATGACCATGGAGCCCCGCATACCGCAAGCCAAATCTCAGGCTATGACAATTCAGAGAAGTTGCTCGACGATAGACTTACAGTTCCTTTACCCAAATATTACGAAACTGGATACGGTTGGAATGGTCCTGCAGCTCGATGGGCATGGCTTCCTTTGGAGCCGGAAGCGCTCGTTCCGCCTGGCGGTGAGCCGTTTGATGAATCAGCTCTTCATTCCTCTGGACGGGGATTCCATTTAGCCGAACCGTCATTCGGGCATTCTCCTTGAGTTTCCCATTTTCAAACCTAGGGGCCCGGTAGGTTACATCGTAGGTTTGCCATTCCATCGGTGGGCGAGCGGCGTTCACTCTCGGAGGCGACAATTTGTAAAGTGCACCCAGTTCGTTCCACCTGCCATCAAGCCCATAACTGTTGAGGATCTGGGCTTCGTAACCCTGAAAGAAAAGTCCGCTGTTACCCCTGCCCTGTCCACTCTTTCCGGGCTCCACGGGGTATCGAAACTCCATGTGGCAGCGAACGTCCTTGAATTTGCGCTTAGTAAAGATCGCTCCGCCAATCGGAGGGTTAGCATTCGGGTTGGCCTTCCTGGGATTGATCTCCATGACACCATTATCCAGCAGCGTCCACGTAACTGCTCGTCCGTCACCGTGCTGCCATTCATCGAAATCGCTTCCATCGAAAAGACGAATGGCCCCTTTCGGAGGCTTAGCGCCCAAGGTTGGCGAACCGAGCTTGAACCGCTTTAATGAAAATTCGGCGACGTAGCTGCCAATCGCCCCTTTGCCTTTCAGACCTGATTTGGTGACCCGGAACTTCCAATTCCCATCCTTGGCAACAATCTCATCCCCCTTTAATCTCGCCTCCACGGAATGGTAGACGTCCGCTCGCAAATTGTGGTCCTGCGTGAACTTTACGCGGTAAAGCCCCTTATCGATATTGATCACCTGAGCGCACAATCTCGGATTGATCGCTTGGTAGCTCTTTTCCGGACCGTTCAGCCACTCCCCTACGTAGTCCCCCATAAGGACCTTGTCCGCTTCAGCGACCTCCGTCCAATCGGGACCGGAACCCACGCCGAAAAAGGTAGTAACAAAGAAGGCAAGCAGAGCGATGCAGGTGGTAGTTAGTTTTTTCATGATATTCGCAAACCAGGGTGATAAGGACTGGAACTAGAAACGAACGCCAGCCAAGTGACAAGTCTTCTTAGCAATGAAGATTCCACCCTGAGAGCGTCGACTAGGGCGAGCTGTGCTAAGTGAGTCTTAGCGATTCGATTGGCTCTTTACTTCCTCAAACCACGGATGGACACCGATATCCTCATCGAACTATTCTCTTCCACTCCAGCTTGGGATTTTTGAAGTTCAAGATATAGCTCAATCTCAATCCAGTAAACTTGAGGTGATTTAGCATCTGACCGATCTCTCGGTCCGTAATTTTTCAATTACCTTCGTATCAATGATAATCTTGTCGAAGACGATGAGATCTGGATCATATTCGCCGACTTTCTCCGCCTTAAAGAAAATACTGGATTTCTTTTGCTGCAGACAAGGAACGCTACGCGGCCGAAATTCGAATACGAGTGAGTTTTTATACGGCTTCTCATAAAACCCATCATCAACCTCATTCAAAACCTCCATAGCCGCACCTACAATTTTCTGCGAATCCTCCCTGCTAATTGGTTCTCCCCCATCAGTGCTCATCTGTGCCTACCTTTGGTTCAACCTTCCTTAATCCTATTCGCTCCATACAAACCTAGTCATAATCTACTCTGTATCCGGCCACTCCCAATGAGGAGCTTCGGCGATCATGTTGCGGTGGACGGCGGTCATCTCTTTGGAAAGCCGATCGACCAGGTCACGGTTTTCATTGGCCACATCGCGTTTTTGAGCTGGGTCTATTCTCAGGTTATACAGCTCGAATCGGTCCCAACTGGACTCGCGAATGAAATCCATATCCGACGCGACCATGGCGTGCGTTGAGGGCATCGTTTCATGCCGCAGATAGCCTAGCAAAACCCAATCGCCCTTGCGGAAGGCTCCGGCCGGCATTTGCCGGGTAATCCCTTGAGCTCTCTGTGCCGCTCCGGCTATCGATCGATAGAAATACCACAAAAGCGGCTTGTCGCGGCTCCAACTCTCGCCGAACAATGCCGGGCTGAAATCCACCCCGTCTATCGTCCTATCTTTAGGGAGCGGAATGCCCGTAATCGAACAAATTGTTGGAACCATATCGACAAAGTTCAAGGTCGCATCGCAAACGGACCCCGCTTTAATACGCCCAGGCCAACGCATCACACCGGGCTCGCGTATTCCTCCTTCGAATACCATAGATTTTTGGCCTCGAAAACCGCCATTGCTCGCGTCGTGCAGGGAGCCGTTATCAGAGGTGAACATAATTATGGTGTTTTCTCCTAAGCCCAACTCGTCCAGCTTGTCCACCAAGCGCCCCGCTGCATCATCCAGATTTTGAATGTTCGCCAAGTACTCGTTTCGCTTTTCGCCGAAATTGTACTGAGCGATCATCTCAGGCGGCGAGGCGATGGGAGTATGCGGCTCTTGAAAAGCCACGTATAGAAAAAAGGGTTCATCGCCTCGTCTGTCTTCGATCCATTGTATGGCATCATCCACTACGATTTGGCAGGCATAACCTTCAATCACTCCCAACGGTTTTCCGTTACGATGGAAATTGTCTGGATTCAAATGCGAGGGGCGAGCATTGTTTGAAGTTCCAAACGAGTAATCAAACCCTTGCTCCAAAGGCTGAGGCTGATCCGTCCCGTAACCACTAAGGTGCCACTTCCCGAAATGGGCGGCTTGGTAACCTTCGGTTGCGAGGATTTCAGCCAGCGTCATCTCCGAACCGGGAAGGTGCATGGGATGAGGCACGCCATTCTCCGGCTGCGGCAGGTAGCTAAAAACGCCTACCCGAGAGGGATACCTGCCCGTCAGCAAGCCGGTACGGCTGGGAGAACAGTTGGGAGCCGCAGCATGTAGGTCGGTGAATCGCATACCCTCCTCGGCCAACTCGTCAATATTCGGCGTCTTCGCCTGGCCACCAAAGCAGCCAAAGTCAGAGTACCCGGCATCGTCGGCCATCATGATGACGATATTGAGACGCTCTGAAAAAGCCGGGTAAATGGCCGCTACAAACGCAAGGGTCAGCGGTAAAAATTTCATCTAGCGTTAAGTCGCAATTGTTGAAGTCCTGCTCCCCTCAAAACGGGGAAATAAAGGGAAAAACTAATCTCTGAGATCCCCAATATCAAGGACGAATAGCGGCTAACTCAATCGCGCCGTGCCGTAAAAACCTAGAATTTTCCAAAAAGAATTTGTCCATTTCTTGGTGGCAATCCCGGGAATAAGCCTTCAGGATAAACTGTCTAATTAATGTTTGCGAAGAAAACATTCCTCTCCCTGACCACCGCAATCTCCCTTCTGGCGCCGACAAGCACCCTAGCCCAAGGACCCTGCGATACGCTTGCAGGCATGGGGATCATTCATGACTCCGAGGAAGCGGGATTGGAGCAGGTTAAGCTATTCGGCATGGCTCAGTATCAAGTCGGCCACGTTGACGGAACAGACTCGGCAGGAAATAGTTTTTCCGATACCCACAACGAGTTTCGACGAATCTGGCTGGGAGCCGACGTCAAGTTCTTGCGGGGCTTTCTATTCAAATCCGTCTTGAGCGTTACCCAGGGCAAGCATGCCGCTACCGGCGATCAGGACATCGAGTTCAAGCACTTTCGGAACCTCTACCTTTCCTACGATGCTAGCAAAGCGAGTACCACCTTTTCCGACTACGATCGTTTCGAGTTCGGATACGGGCGCCGCAGCCTCAAGCTCGCCGACGAGTGGCAGCGTTCCGCCTATTTGTTCAATCCCGTAGAACGGTCGCCTTTTTCCAACAAGCTCTGGCCGACTGACGAGGGCGGCTCACACCCCGTAGGAGCCTGGTTTCGTGCCGCCCATGGAAGGAATGACTTTCAAATCGGCTTCTTCTCCACCACCCAAGATGACGAGTTTCCAGACTGGGAAGATGGAACCGCCTTGTATTCCCAATGGGAGCACGATATCGCAGAAGGCTCGAACTTCGATCAAAAGAAGCTCATCCTTAACGTCTTTTCACAAGACGCCGATTTGTCCGACGATCAGCTCGCCCGGGGCAACGAGTGGGGAGGTTCAGCGATTCTCCGATTGCACAAGGGGCCCTGGGAAATCCATAGCACTATCGGAGCGGGCCAAAATGGAGGCACCACCACCCCCGATCGCCTCGGCGATTTCTGGGGACTGTCGATCATGCCCATGCGATGGCTCGTTGAGGATCGCCTCAAGTTCGTTTCTCGGTATCAGTTGCAAAGTGCGGATGCTCCGGAGGGCATTCGGTTGAACAGCCGATACGCCCGATCTGCGGCAGCTAAAGGCGATGCCGACCTATCCCTAACCGGAGGACGGGGAGACAAACACAACAATTTGTATTTCGGATTAAACTACTACTTTTGTGGCGACCGCATGAAAATCGTCTCAGGGATCGAATACGATGACATCGAAACCACAGGCGGGATCACCGTTTTTAAAGGGTGGACGATCAGTTCCGCCTTCCGCATGTATTTCTAACACCCTTGCTGGCGAGAACAAATCGCTGGCTGCTCATCCTAGCAAATCCTAACCATGTCAGACTCCCTCCTTAAACCGAAAACTCTCGACGACCTGCAAACGCGGCTCCACTGGGTCCTCCGTGTCACAGCAGCCTGCTGCTTCATTGGCCACGGGGCCTGGGGCGTCATCACTAAAGAAGGTTGGCTCCCTTTCTTCCGATCCCAAGGTATTCCCGACGATATCGCCTGGAAGCTAATGCCGATCATCGGCGCTTTCGATATAATCATGGCTATTTTGCTGCTCGTAAAGCCGCGCCGCTTTATCATCGTTTGGATGATCGTCTGGGCCATTTGGACGGCTATTCTTCGACCGATTTCCGGTACGCCGGGCATGTGGGAATTCTGGGAGCGGGCCGGCAACTACCTGCCCCCATTTATGTTGCTGCTGATGGGCGGCACCTTCGCAATGCGATGGAAAGATTGGTTTTCTGAATACACAGAGCCTAAACTGTCTGAGGACAATATAGGAGTACTCCATTTCATTTGCCGATTGACGATCGGCCTTCTCTTGATTGGCCACGGAGGATTCGGGGCTTTCGTTGAAAAGGACATGCTCATAACCCATTTCGCGTCTATCGGCCTTCCTGCAGATGTAGCGTTCATCAAGGCCGTAGGCTGGTTCGAAATCATTCTGGGTGTACTCATATTTATCTTACCAATAGTGCCCATTCTCTGGTTCGTATTTGCCTGGAAGGTTATCACGGAGTTCCTGTACGTGACCGAAGGCGGGCTACTGAATATCTTCGAGTTTATCGAGCGCTGGGGCGACTATGGCACTCCCATCGCCTTGATTCTCATTATTCACTACCAGACTAGCCAGCAATATAAAGCGACAGCGGAAGTGCCAGCCGGTCAGACGGCTTAAGGAATTGGGATCAGTCCAACAGATTGTCGAATTACTCGGGCTAGAACCGCATCCAGAAGGCGGTTATTTCCGTCGAACCTATACGTCGAATACAATCGCGCCAATCGGCCTCAAACAGGCTAATCAACCGACGCTCACGTGTATCTATTATTTATTGACTAGCGATTCTCCAATCGGGCATCTCCACGTAAACCGATCGGATATCGTCCATTTCTTTCAAGGAGGCTCTCCAATCACGTACACGCTCGTATCGCCAAAAGGAGAGTTAGAGACCGTTACGTTGGGAGCGGATGTTAAGGCTGGGCAAAAGCTGCAGTTAACCGTGCGGGGAGGTTGCTGGAAAACTAGCCAACTGATGGAAGGCGACTACGGATTGATCAGCGAAGCGGTCAGCCCCGGATTCGTTTTTCAGGACATGGCCTTTGTTAGCAAGGCGGATATCGCATCGCGTTTTCCGACTTTAGGAGAGAGTCTCAACCGCTTCGTCAAAGCGAACTAAAACTAGCAGTTCGATCCCAAACTATATATAAAACCCAAGAATCACCTTGGCTTCGCTTTACAACTGCTTTCTAAGTAGATCCTTAAAATCCCCTTGGGTGGGCTTTCGTGGATTAGTCAAGTGACAGTGATCTTTCATGGAATATTCCGCAAGCCGATCCAAATCAGATTCGTTGATGCCAAGCTCCTGCAAACGCAGTGTAATTTGCAGATCCGTATTTAACCTTTCGATGTACTCAATAAATCTATCTGCACAGCTATCATCATCTACGCCTTCCACCGAAATTCCCGCTGCTTGAGCGAGCAGGCGGAATTTGGGCAAGCAAAAGTCGCGGTTGAACTCGAGGCAAGCGGGCAGTAGTACGGCATTTAATGTTCCGTGATGCCCTCCGAACAGACCGCCAATCGCGTGCGAAAGAGAATGGATGACCCCCAGTCCTTTCGCGAAGCCCATTCCACCTAGCATGGCAGCGACCATCATATTTGATCTGGCTTCGATGTCAGATCCATCTTTGTAGGCTCTCAATATTGATGTGGTCGCTCTCCTGACTCCTTCCAATGCCAGCCCCTCTACGATGGGATTAAATTGGGGCGACAGGCATTCCTCTACACAATGCGTCAAGGCGTCCATACCCGTTCCCGCCGTAAGGCCCTTGGGCAAGCCTACTGTCAATTCAGGATCGCAAATCGACATCGAGGGGAAGAGGAGCGGTCCCACAACAGCGATTTTCGCTCCCTCGGTTTCCTCGATCAGCAACGCTCCTCGAGCCACTTCGCTACCCGTCCCCGCTGTTGTCGGAATAGCGATCATCTCCGGCATAGGCTGAGTCATGCGAGACCAGCCTTTTTCCCGAATTCCATAGTCCCGTAATGGACCTTCGTGATAGGCCAACAGTCGGATGCCTTTCGCCGCATCCAAAGCGCTGCCTCCTCCGACCCCCACAATGCAATCACAATTTTCCGAAAGGAAAGCCTCTACGCCCTTCCGGACATTGGCTTCAGATGGATTCGCATCCACCTCGCTAAAAACTGCTGATCCTTTCAGATTCGATGCATCTAGGATATCCGAAAAAAGGCCGTTCTCCAGTAGGCCCGGGTCCGTAACCAGCAAAGGGCGCTTCGCGCCTAAATCGGCCAAGGCCCCTGGCAAAGCGGACACTGAACCTGAACCAAACTGAATCGTGTTCGGGAATACAAAAGTTTCCATTTTCTTAGCAATAACCTAACCGCGCCCCACGAAAGGCATCTTCGTCGTCATCACAGTCATGGAAAGGACATTGGCATCGAGAGGAAGGCTCACCATGTAAACGACCGCATTAGCTACATTATCAACCGACATGGTAGGCTCCACTTTCTTGGTCAAATCCGCCTGTAAAACACCTTGTTTCATCTTAGAGGTCATATCTGTAGTCGCATTACCGATATCGATCTGACCGCAGGCTATATCGTATTTACGACCGTCCAAAGCCGTCGACTTGGTCAATCCGGTTATCGCGTGTTTCGTCGCCGTGTATGGGGCCGAGTTTGGCCGGGGCGTTTGAGAAGATATGGAACCATTGTTTATGATGCGACCACCCTGCGGATCTTGGTTCTTCATCACCCGAAAGGCCGCTTGCGTACAAAGGAAAGGTCCCGTAAGATTCACATCAGCTACCGCTCGCCAATCGGCAGGGTCAATATCTTCCAGTAAGGCGGCCGGTCCAAATGTTCCTGCATTGTTGAACAAGACATCTACTCGTTCAAAGCCCTCAACGGTCCGGGCAAACAGATTGTCTACCGAGCCCGCATCCGTAACATCTGTTGCAACCGCCAAAGCCTTGCCGCCACCTGAGTTTATTTCCTCAGCCGTCGCATCCAAAGTTTCCTGACGCCTGCCGGCAAGCGAAACGGCATAACCTTCCTTAGCCAACGCCAATGCCACGCTTTTACCTATTCCGGATCCGCCACCTGTAATAATCGCTACTTTCATAAGCCTCTCGTTCAAACTGAACGAAGATCGAACTCCGGCAGTGAGGCGAACGCAACCCTTTTGGCATGTGGTATAATGGCTCCCGGCTGAACGCAGATCGCCAGACATAACGCGGAGGATTGGGCAGCAATTTCGGTCCTAAGTAGTAGCAGAGGCAACCTGCCTGTGTTTTTTGTCGATCAGACATGAGCTGGATATCGCGGCGTAAAGCCGCTCCCAAACTCGCCGTCCCCGATAGGCTCCTTCATCCATGGCCTGTCAGGGCAAAAGGACCGCGCGAAGTAGAACAAGCATCCTGCCCGGTTCGGACACCGGCTGGATGCCTCAGGAATCATCCTCCAGGCTGGGCATATCCACGGCTCCATCGCGACGTTCATCCATGTTATACTCCATCGATTTCGGGTAGCGCATGGGCAATCTCGAAACTTCATCCAACCGATCTAATTGTTCTCGGCTCAATTGAATGCGGCTAGCTCCAACGTTGTCGCGAAACTGTTCAGCATTTCGAGCGCCCACGATTACGGACGTGATCGTAGGCTGATCCAGTGCCCAACGCGTGGCCACCTGGGCCGGGGTACAGGAAAGCTCGTCGGAAAGTTCGAGTACAACACCTAGTATTTCGTCGGCATTGGGAGCGAAGAACTGGGGATTAAACACCCACTTATCCGCGGAACGCGTTCCCTCGATCTCGCCTCCCCGGCCTCTGTACTTGCCCGTCAACAAACCGTTGGCGAGCGGGCTCCAGACTGCGACACCGAGCCCTTTGTATTGGCATAGCGGCACCAGCTCTTCCTCAATATCGCGGGTCAGCAGATTATACTGCGGCTGGTAGCACTCGAAACGAGCCCACCCACGGCTATCGCTGATCCACAGGGACTCCATAAGTCTCCAAGCCTCGTAGTTGCTGCACGCAATATAGCGAACTTTTCCCGATCGAACCAAGTCGTTTAGAGCTTCCAGCATCTCCTCTAAAGGCGTCTGCGTATCGACATGGTGGATATAGTAGATATCGATATAGTCGGTCTTTAAACGCCTTAAGCTAGCCTCAATCGCTTTGAAAATCCGTACCCGACTCATTCCGGAGTCGTTGATTCCCGAGCCCATCGGATTGAAAAACTTGGTGGCCAAAACCGTGTCTTCACGACGAACTCCGAGGAGCTTTCCTAACATTTCCTCGGACTTCCCTCCACCATAAGCATCCGCGGTATCTATAAAATTTATACCGGCATCGAAACTTAAGCCCAGCATTCGATCCGCTTCCGAGATGTCGGTATGCACTCCAAAGGTCATAGTCCCGAGACTCAACTCAGATACTTTCAAACCAGTTCGACCCATTCGTCTGTAGTTCATAAAAATTACTCCTCTTTTCTCGGAAAACAATGCCTCTAAAACATAGCCTATAATGCGACGAATCTATAGCCATTCAATCTCGAAGCGCTAATTTGAATCGCCTTTCCCCATTCCACCGGCCAATGTTCGCCCGAAAAGAACTCTATGACTATGAACGTTCAAAACGCTAACCTGGTTGTCGTGGCCATTTTGAGCATCACTAAGGCATTCGCGGAAACCAAAGTTGAAGACGTGTCTGTAACTGAGTTTCAGGCGTTGGTGACTCAGAACAACGGCATCATTCTCGATGTGCGCACGCCAGACGAGGTTGCTCAAGGCCATATCGCTGGAGCAAGCATCCTCAATATCTATGACGAAGACTTCGAGCGGAAGCTGAATTTGATGCAGAAGAACAAGCCTGTTTACGTATATTGTCGATCCGGCGGTCGCAGCTCGAGAGCCGCCCAAATTATGGGCGAAAACGGTTTTAGCGAAGTCTACAATCTCGAGGGCGGCATAGGAGCCTGGAATCGGGCCAACTTGCCGACCCTTAAACCACACGCCGAAAGCGTCAATAAAGCGCCCGGTATTTCCTTGGCTGACTTCAAAAAGGAGCTACGAAACAACGATCGTGTATTAACTGATTTCCAAACCGAATGGTGCGCACCGTGTAAACAAATGGCCCCTATAATCGATGAGCTCGAAGACGAAGTGTCCGATCGGGCCCGTATTCTGCGAATCGACGTGGACGCCAGCCCCGAATTAGCTATAGCCTACTCAATTGAAGGCGTACCGGTTTTTATTCTCTTCGAAAATGGCAAGGAAACCTGGCGCCATTCCGGAGTCATTTCAAAAGAAGCCCTGGAAGCAAAGCTTTTGAAAAGGCCAAGGACTATAACTACTGGTACACCCTGGCTTCGGTAGAATAGGCTTCCAGCCTGTGATCTATACTTTTGCAACAGGCAGGATGCCTGTTCTACTTTTAGGCGTGCTTCGCCGTAGCTGTGCGTAGGAGTGAGATCGCCAGCTACTTCGAAGAGAACCCAATCACCGCTATCGGGAAATGAGAGAAGCTACTTATTCTTTGGCGGAGTGATCATGATATGGGCACGGTGCGTGCCCGCATCCATAATCCATGGAGCGCCCGGACCTGCCGGCGCGGGTGGCAAGCCAGTCATCTCCGCCGTAGCGAAGGGTATGTAGAAAACCCAGCGCGTGAACACTTTTTCAATTTCTTGAGTCGACTCGTTAACCTGACCTGTCGTCACGCCCAGCAAAGCTCGATCCGGCATTTCCAGCTTTCCCGCTTTGACCTCGTCTTCGCGAATCTGGAAGATCTCCTTATTCCTTTTGCCCTCCGCTCGTAGCACCCGGCCTCGGGCCATGAACGGCTCGAGGCTTTCATGGTAACAGGCGACGCTAAACCCTTTGCGAGCCGGATCATCTGCCAAGCAGATTAGATCATTGCTTCCCGCTCGCAGAATAGTCAGCTCGCCGTCGCTTGTGTAGCCCATCACGGTAGCATTTTCACGCTCATGCTCAGGAGCTGCCAGCACAGCCGTCTTTATTTGCCAGTCCTTGGGCGGATAATTTTGGGCGGCCAGCGATAGGGTTACCGAGAGGGGTATAATAACGAACCACGATTGCATAGACCCGATTTTGATCGGCGCGATTGAAAATGCAATTAAGCGATTCAATAAACTACGCTTTAGCCAACTCCTGCCGGTATATGTCCAAATAAGATTCAACAACGGTCTCAGCCGAAAAGTGCTCGCGGGCTCGCTGCTCTGCCTTTCTGCCCATTCGTTCACGGAGCTCGACATCATTCGCTAAGGAGACGAGCGCTTTACCAAGTCCGTCGACATCGCCAAAGGGGGCCAATATCCCGGTTTCATTGGCTTCAACTACCTCAGGAATCCCGCCGACATCGAAGGAAATACTTGGCTTACCATGACGCATACCCTCAAGAATCCCGAGGCAAAAGCTTTCATATTCCGAAGAAAAGAGAGTGAAATCCGCAGCCGCATAGTATTCATCGACCTCGTGCACTCCAATTTGAATAATCACTTTGTTTTGCAAATCCCTCTTTTGAATTTCCGGTTCAATTCGGGCGGCCTCTGCTCCAGCCAGGATCAGCAAACGAGCATCGCATTCGCCCAATGCCCGCTTGAAACCTTCAAGCAAAAGGTCGATTCGTTTAATAGTACGCAGATTGGAGGCATGTATCGCCAAAGGCTCATCGCCGCATTTCAACGACTCTCTTACTTCCTCTCTGGGCCTGGATACCGACTTAGGTTCGTAGAAGTTCGGGATAACCGCGATTTCCCTATCAAGAGTAAAGAGTGCTTCTGTACGCTCTTTCAGGTTTCTGGAAACACAGGTAACTCGATTCGAGGCATTGAGTACGTGTCGCAATAGTGGTCGGTATTCCTCTTTCGCGCCCAGATAAATGATGTCCGTGCCATGCAGCGTTGTGACCGTTGGTGGCGACGCCTCTCCAATCAGTTCTTTGGCGATCCACGCAGCAGCCGTATGGGGGATGGCATAGTGGGCATGCATGATATCTATTCGATGGTTGCGGCAAACTTCAGCGATTCGCGTAGCCAGCGGCAAGGTGTGGTCCGGACTTTTGAACAAGGGGAATTCCACCGGGGTCGATTCGCAAAAATGGATATTAGGATGACTGTCATCAAGCCGAAAGGGCGGTCGCTCTGACACCAAATAGATATTATGTCCCAAGTCGGCTAGGCGGTGGCCTAATTCTGTCGCCAAAATTCCACTACCACCAACCGTAGGATGGCAAAGCAAGGCGATATTCAGTTTCTCCCTCATCGGATCTGAGAAAGTTATAGTCGCGGCACTTTCGCATCGGCAACCCCTGCGATCGAACTCCACAGAAGCGGTCCTTCAGAATATAGCCGTACCGCATACTTGACTCCATACTGAATACCTAGCGTTCGTGCTCGAGAAAGCTGCAAGTCAACATAATCTAAATTGCCCGTTTGGCTTTCGTGGCAAGCCATCAGGTCCTTCCAACGTTCGACTTGCCCCGATACATCTACGAGGAAAGGGGTCATTCCATCACCACCAGGCGATTCGCTCG
>DKNL01000062.1:0-473 GCA_002474325.1 Opitutales bacterium UBA7389 | reverse complement strand
CCTGGCGTTTTTCCGTATCGGGCCAGCCTGTTGGCATCTCGAGCGATGATGCTGGTTTCCCGGTGGTCCGGATGCTGATTTAAATGTACGGAAGGAGCCAAGACGATGTCCGGTTTACATCGACGTATGGTCTTCGCAGCCATCAATGTGATTTCCACATCCGATCGCAATCTCGTGTCTCCTGCCGTCGACGGAAAATGCACTTGGGCTCCCATCATTTCAGCCGCTTTCAAAGCCTCCTTTTCTCGCACGGAGCGATTGCCGTGAGTACCTGCCTCCCCTTTCGAAAGAACAAGTAGATCAATCGAAGCCCCCTTCTCCGCGGCGTCGAGCAATACTGCCCCACAACCGAATTCGATGTCGTCGGGATGGGCTCCAAAAGCTAGGATTCGCTTACCAGTCATGTCGACACACTGCATAGGCATCTCCCGAGTTTTCAATAAAATCACGCTTCACAAACTCTATCTCGGGAG
>DKNL01000193.1 GCA_002474325.1 Opitutales bacterium UBA7389 | reverse complement strand
CATTCTGGATAAAGATTTGCCCATTGTTCGCGCTCTATTTTGAGCCCCATTCTGGGGAGTCTTTTGGATCAAAGCGATTTAGGAATGAAACGTACGCATCATTGTGGTCAGCTTCGCTCTAGCGACGTTGGAACTGAGGTCTCCCTGGCTGGCTGGATTGATTCCATCCGCGACCACGGTGGAATCCTTTTCATCGATTTGCGGGACCGCGAAGGTCTCACCCAAGTTAAGGCTAATCCGCACAGCGATGACGCAGTTTTCAATCAAGCCGTTCATGGGTTGAAGGACGAATCGGTGATATCGATTAGCGGGATCGTGGTTTCCCGGGATGGCGACAACGTTAACCCGGCTCTGCCTACTGGTGAAATAGAAGTCGATACCCGTCAAGTTGTTGTCCACAATATTGCGGAAACGCCACCGTTTCCCATTGACGATATCAAGGGGGATCGTGTTCACGAGGACCTTCGACTGAAGTATCGTTACCTCGATCTTCGACGCGATAAGATGCGTAAGGTGATTAAGTTGCGCCATGAGGCAACGAGATCGATACGGGCGTACCTCGATGAAGAAGGGTTCTATGATGTCGAAACGCCGACTTTATTTAAGAGCACCCCGGAAGGAGCTAGGGAGTATCTAGTGCCGAGTCGGATCCAGCCAGGGCATTTCTACGCGTTGCCACAATCCCCGCAGCAATTCAAGCAGATGCTAATGGTTAGCGGTATCGAGCGTTACTATCAAATTGCCCGCTGCTACCGAGATGAAGATCTGAGGGCGGATCGCCAGATGGAGTTCACCCAACTGGATTTGGAAGTGTCGTTCGTCGACCGGGAAGAAATGTATTCCTTAGTCGAAGGTCTGATGAAGCGTATTTGGAAGGATACATTGGGAGTGGAGATGGCGACCCCTTTCCCTCGCATTTCCTTCCAAGAAGCGAAAAATCGTTATGGTGTTGATAAACCGGATACTCGGTTCGGTATTGAGATATCAGATTTTTCGGAGACTTTCGCTAGCTCGTCATTCAAAGTGTTCTCGTCAACGGTCAAAAGTGGTGGAGTAGTCAAAGCCCTTAAAGCACCCGTTCTGGCAGACATTACCCAGGGGGAATTGAAGCACCTGGAGGAGGTAGCGAAGTCGCTGGGGGCTAAAGGGTTGGCATTTATTAAGATAGAAGGGGGCGAATGGAAATCGCCGATAGTCAAGTTCTTTTCTGATAGCGAGAAGGCCGCATTGCAGGAATCGCTGGAATTGGAAGAGGGCGATATCGTATTCTTCGCAGCCTCCCAATGGGAGGAAGCTTGTTCGATTTTGGGTCGCATACGATTGGAGTGCGCAGAGCTCCTAAAGAAACGTGGGCAGCTAGAAATCTCTCCAGATCGCTATGATTTCCTATGGGTGGTAGATTTTCCACTGATGACCTATGAGGAAGACCAAGGCCGGTATGTAGCCTCGCATCATCCTTTCACGGCTCCAGTAGAGAAGGATCATGAGCTTCTGGATACCGATCCGAGGAGGGTTCGAGGTCAACATTACGATTTAGTCCTTAATGGGGTTGAATTGGGTGGTGGGAGCATTCGTATCCATCAGACCGAGCTTCAGAAAAAGATTTTCGAGGATGTTCTCGAAATTCCAAAGGATGTGGTGGAAACGCGTTTCGGCTACATGCTGGAAGCATTTAGGTATGGGGCTCCTCCGCATGGGGGCATCGCCTTTGGATTGGATAGGCTGGTCATGATTTTGGCAGGAGTATCGAGTATTAGAGAGGTAATCGCCTTTCCGAAAACCCAAAAAGGACAGTGTCTGATGACGGAAAGCCCTAGCCAAGTTAGCGAAAAGCAGTTGAGAGAGCTGCACATAGAATGCCTTATTACGGAAGACGACGACTAGATCGTCATTCTCGCCCATTTCGGGATAACCCGAATTCTTGACGGCTGCTCAAAAAAGAGCGGCCGTCGGTGTTTTCATGCCCGCAACCGGTTAGAATTGAGCACCCAAGCCGGGGCTATTGAGAGGAGAGTTGGGTTGGTCTCCGGGAAATCCGGAGAATTAGAGCAGATTGAAGAGGGGTGGCATGCCAGTTGCTAAAGGGAGTTATTCACCGCTGTAACAGGGCAGCAATAATTCCTGAAAATCTATAATACAAACGACATGAAAAAACTCCTAACAAAACTATCCGGGCTTTTGCTGATCGCTTTGCTGACGGCTGCGGTATTCGATACCACTTCGGCCATTGGGCAGGATGAGGCAGGTCCGGTCGACGAATATCTTGAACTTGTCGAGTCCTCAGGAGCTGAATACGCACCTGCATTCGATTTCTTCACCGTATCCATGCTTTGGACGGTGATCGCTGCCGCCCTAGTGTTTATTATGCATCTCGGTTTTGCGACGCTGGAAGCGGGACTGACTCAGTCGAAGAATACCGTTAACATCCTTTTCAAGAACGTATGGATTATATCTATCGGATTGATCACCTATGCGGTCCTTGGGTTCAATACGCACTACCCGGTAGACTCCTGGCAAATACCCGGTTGGTTGGGCATCAATGGCCCGATTGGCGACCTTAATGCCGACGGGGGTAGCACTTGGGGTTACGGAGGGCTGAGTTTGGCGATGACCGGCTATGGGGATTTCATCTTTCAGGCTATGTTCGCCGCCACAGCTGCTACAATCGTCTCGGGTGCGGTAGCTGAGCGAATCAAGCTGACGTCCTTTATGCTATACTCGACTATTCTGGTAGCATTCGGATACACGATCGCGGGTTCCTGGCACTGGGGAGGTGGCTGGCTCTCTGGCCTCGGTGGTGGTGATGCCGCTTTCTACGACTTTGCTGGATCAACGGTTGTGCATGGATTTGGTGGGGCTGCGGCATTGGCTGCCGTAATGATTCTAGGACCGCGTGCTGGGAAGTATACAGCCAACGGAATCAAGCCTATCGTTGGGCACAGTATGCCGCTGGCTACAGTTGGCGTATTCCTGCTCTTTTTCGGATGGTTTGGATTCAATGGGGGATCTGTTCTGTCCGCTAATCCTGGACCTCTAGGTTTGGTTTTCACGACAACGGCGCTTGCAGCTGCTGCCGGGGGAATCAGCTCTATTCTGACTTCAATAATTGTACTAAAAAAACCAGACCTCTCCATGGCTCTCAATGGCTTGTTGGCTGGATTGGTCAGCATCACGGCTGGCGCCGATGCCGTTTCGGTTTGGTCTTCCGTACTGATGGGAGCGATTGGCGGCGTGATTGTAGTCTTTTCGATCGTGTTACTCGATAAGATTAAGATCGATGATCCGGTAGGTGCGATCTCCGTTCATGGAGTATGCGGAATTTGGGGCACAGTTGCTGTTGGCATCTTTGGCGGCGCTAATTTGATGTCCCAGATTATCGGAGTAATTGGGGTATATGTCTTCGCATTCGTCTTCTCTTATGTCTTGTTCCTCACGATCAAAATGACCATGGGCGTGCGAGTTAGCGAAGAAGTAGAGTCAAGGGGTCTTGACATCGGAGAGCATGGCCAGGAAGCCTATAATATTACCTAAGTACTCGGTATTAAAGCTAAGTAACGCATTTACTTGCATTAACGTATGCGTTTCAATTAAATCAGTAATCAATCGCAAAGGAAATTTTAATGAAACTTGTAGTAGCAATCATTAAGCCGTTTAAATTAGAAGAGGTCAAAGAGGCCCTTTCAGAAGTCGGCATCGAAGGAATGACGGTAACCGAAGTTAAAGGCTTCGGGCGCCAAAAGGGTCACACAGAAATCTACCGTGGAAGCGAATACACGGTCGACTTTCTTCCTAAAGTGAAGATCGAAATTGCGGTCCAGGATGACGCAGTCTCGGAAGCTGCCCAGGCTATCGTCAAATCCGCGAAGACCGGAAAAATCGGTGACGGAAAGGTGTTTGTCCTTCCTTTGGAAGACGCTATCCGAATCCGCACAGATGAGAGTGGCGAAAGTGCTCTCTAGCTCCGAAGACAAGCTGTAAACTTTTCGAGCCGGATCTCCATTTTGGGGTCCGGCTTTTTTTTGTGGTTATTGCCTGGGATTACGTTGCTAATGTGTCGTGATTCGAGGAAACCAAAAAAGAAGCTAATCGGAGAGGGTACTGGGTCGGGTTTCGATAGCTTTGCGATTGTATATCCCATAGGCCAGGGTGGCTATAAAAACGATGACGAAATAGACGGGAAAGTATCCAAAAGCGCCTTTGAAAAGCACCCTCTCCAACTCTCCGGCATCTAAAGCTCCATAAGATTCATCGTGCCTAAGTTTGTAAACAAGCAGCGAATACAATAACCCGATTCCCCCGTAAGCTAAATTGTAGGAAAGACCTTTAAAGCTTAGAGCAGTGGCTCGAATATCGGAAGGCGTCACGGCATTTAAATAGCTGCTTACTAGATAGCCGGCTAGCCCAATGGAGACATAGACGAACAACATTGGAGCCACTCCCCAAATCGGGAAAAACCAGTTCATCCCGTATAGACCGATAAATGTCGACGCTCCTAACAGGTAGTAGTTGAATGACTTGCTTTGATTTTCGCAAAGCCATCTTCCTATTCTTGGAGTAAAAATACCCAAGATTCCGAATCCGGCACTGATAATCCCGAAAGACGCTTCGGGCAACTCGATTCGGCGGTAGTATTCGCTGTTCAATGTGAGAATCATTCTGGCGATGTGATCTATCAGAAAACCGCCTAGTATGATCATGAAGGCCATAGGGGTGCTGAGGATCCATTTCCCGGTGGAGAGCGTTTTCGAGAAAGCCGCTCTTATCGTGGCTCCTGCCGGGGCCTCGCGGGCTTTTTTCCGGGCTTCTCTTTCTGATTCTGGTTCCTCAAGCCCGATTGACGTAATTAAGGCACCGAAACCAAGGATAAGGGTCATAAATAGAGGGAGCCGCATGGCGGTTTCTTTGGAGATCCCAGAGTCGATACGTAGAAGTCCAAGGAGCTGATTCAATCGATCGGCATCATAAAGTAGGGCACCTAGCGACATAGCTACAATGAAGGCGATAGATTGAAAGCGCATCTGGGTTTCTAGAACCCGTCCCCAGCTCTTTTCTCGTCCTAGGTCTTTTAGGGTATCATAGGCGAGTGCCTCATCGGCTCCGCTGGCCGCGGCTTCGGCGGCTCCGCTAAGTATGCGGTTCGCCAAAAAAAGATAGAAGACTAGAGGCAACTGACCAATTGGAGCGAAACAGAGAAGGAGCATCTCAACGATCATTATGGCCGCCGAGGCTATTACCAGATTACGTCTGCCAATAGTGTCCGCTAGAGCCCCTGAGGGAATTTCCAGGAGCACGATGCTCGCTGCCCAAGCCGAGTTAAGAATGGCGAATTGCTCGAGCGTCAGGCCGAAATCCAAAAATAAGATCGTGAATATCGGATAGTAGAATCGAGCATTGAACAGTATCCGAAACGCAATGAATCGTCTGATATTGGGAATGGATAGGAGAGAGTCAGCGGTTTTCGCGTTCACTTAGCTTCAGATATGGCTAGCTCAGTTATGAGAGCAAAGCCAAGAAAAACGGTTGAAAATCAATCGTTAACGAATGATGTCAATCCTGGCGAAATCTAGCTTGACGGAATGCTCTCAAGGAAATCGCTGATCTCGATCCCAATGTATTCTTGGCAAAATGCTACTAGGTCCGTGCTCGGAGGGGCTTTGAATTCGCGATTGCCGGATTCAAGTTCGAATTCCATATAGTAGGAGTGCAGGGCGTGGCGGTTGAGAGGGAGCGAATGAGCCAGATGATCGGTCCACCCTGATTCGATGAACTCCAGAAAAAGCGATTCATCGGGGCCGTATAGCTTGTCGCCGACAATCGAGTGTCCGATGTGCTGTGCATGGACTCTGATTTGGTGTTTTCTGCCGGTTAGGGGCTCCACTTTAGCAAGGGTATAGTTTCTGCCGCAATGGAGGGGTGAAAAAATGGTTTGGGCATCTTGTCTACGACCCTTTGTCAGAACTGCGGATTTACTGTGGATGATGCTCTCTGGGTCCTTGCCGATGGGAGCATCGACGAATGCGGGCTCGCCTAATTCGCCTTCCAGAATAGCGAGGTAGCACTTTTTGGTGGCCCGTTTTTCGAGAGCCATTTGCAGGTGTCTCGCGGAAAGACGATGTTTGGCCAATAGGATGATTCCGCTGGTTTCTCGGTCTAGCCGAGCGATCAAGTGGGTGCGTTCATAACCCAAACATTCTCGGAAGGCTCCAACGAGTGATGACCAAGGTCCTCGTTTCGATGGGTGGCAAACGACGAGTGGAGGTTTATTGAGGAGAATGACATCGTTGTCATATTGGATTATCCAAGAGAGCAACTCCTCCTCGGTGATCTCCCATCCCCATTCGGTTAACGGCATTTTGAATAACGTATCAGCTAAGCTTTTGAGTCCCAGCGCCTCGGCTAAAATCTGGGGATGCTGAAGGAGAATTGTTGCCAAATTGGAGTTGGCGCCTTAGTTTTAGAATTAGAGAGGTGGTTAATCAAAGCCTTTCAGCCAGAGGTTCGGTTACGATGGAAGGCGGTTTTTTGGGTAAGGAGTCTAGTCTAGCCTCAGG
>DKNL01000003.1 GCA_002474325.1 Opitutales bacterium UBA7389 | reverse complement strand
CCAATAGGACGACAATTTTTTCTGAGGACAGTAGATGAATATCAATCGCGATATCCCCGCCGCACATTAAGCCTCGCACCACAAAAATCTATTTCCTATCAATAGGACAATGAACACCGTACTGCCCCATCTCTTTCGAATCAGTGCTTTCTTTATGGTGCACGCGTTTGCACTGGCAGCCGAGAAATCTCCTCCCAACGTCCTCTTCATTATTTCCGACGATCTCGATTGTCGGGTGGGAGCTTACGGGGACCCCGTTGCCATCACGCCCAACATTGATCGCCTCGCGAATCGCGGCGTGCGATTCGACCGAGCCTATTGTCAGTTTCCGCTTTGCAATCCCACCCGGGCGTCCCTGATGACCGGACGCTATCCGACTACGACCGGCGTCATGGACAACAACACGCTTCTCGTTTTGGGAGACGGTTGGGAGTTGCTGCCGAATTGGTTCGAACAGCAAGGCTACCAAATGGCTCAGTTCGGAAAGATATACCATGGACCCAACTCCGGCCTTCGCGAAGGCGAGCCGCTGACGAAGGCCTACCAGAGCCGGAATTGGTTCACTCCGAAGGAAAGAGCCCAGCAAGCAGTCGAGGAGCCGAGCTACTGGGAGTCCCATTTTTCACCTTATCGCCATGCCGAATTTGACGATCCAAAACGTTTCAAATGGGCGAATGAATTTGGCCCCGTAGAAGAAACCAATCGCGGTACAGATGCGCAGTTCGCAACCGAGGCAATCGCGAGCATGCAGAAAATGGCCATCGTCAATCGACCTTTTTTCCTAGCAGTTGGCTTTAAGAAGCCGCACGTACCGCTGAAAGCGCCGCAGAAATTTTTTGATCTCTTTAAAACGGAACAGATGTCTTTACCGCCCGATTTCGCTTCCCGCCCAACAATTGGAGACAACGTTCCCATAGACGAATTGCGTGACAATATCGACCTCTATTCGGCCAGAGAATTCACAGCGCCCGAAGCGCGCGAGGCGATTCGCGCCTATTACGCTTGTGTTTCCTACATGGACGCACAGGTGGGGCGTTTGCTTGACGAGCTTGACCGTCTTAAAATCGCCGACAATACAATTATCATCTTCTGGGGCGACCATGGCTGGCACTTAAGCGAAAAGGGAATGTGGGCTAAAGGAACGCTGTTCGAGATTTCCACACGCGTGCCAATGATCATAGTTGACCCACGCCAATCGCAGGGGGCCGGAAAGAGTTCGCCGCGTTGCGTTGAGTTAGTTGACATATATCCCACCCTCACGGATATCTGTGGAATCGAAAGTCCACCCGGATTGGAGGGCCGCAGTCTGAGCCCCTTGCTTGAAGATCCAAAGACCCCTTGGGGTCACGCGGCCTATACCCTGCAAGTGCGTAAGTGGTCTGTCGGCCGCAGCATCCGTACGGAACGCTGGCGCTACACAGAATGGGAGGAAGGCAGTCGCGGTTCCGAGCTTTACGACCACGATGCCGACCCTCATGAAATGCGTAATCTCGTCGACGATCCCAAATATACCGCTACCATAAAAAGCCTGCAAAAACGCTTGCGTTCCAGTCCCGTGGCGAGCTCTCCCACTGAAACGTTTGGAAACTAGCGGGGAATTTTTAGCCCAAGCTAAAGACCAACCATATGTCTCGGATATTTCTATCTTCCTTCATTTACTTCTGTATCTCGGGAGGTTTCCCAGCAGATGGCGAATTCATTCGAGAAGGAGAGACTTTGGCTATCATCGGTAATACTTTCGCAGAGGACCTCTCTCGCTACAGTTACTTTGAGACGCTCTTATACGAAAACTTTCCTACCAGGCAATTCAGGGTGCGGAATTTAGCCTGGAGCGGAGATGAAGTAGGCTTACGACCAAGGCCTCTACACTTCCCGACTTTGGAGCAACATCTTTTGGAGCTAAACGCTGATGTGATTTTTCTCTGTTTCGGCTTAAACGAATCCTTTCAAGGCAAGGAGGGGTTGGCTGACTTTAAGCAAAATCTGGATACCTTACTGACAAATCTCAAGAATCAGCAGTTCAATGGCCAAACGCCTCCCCGATTATACCTGATTGGCCCCATTGCTTATGAGCGATTGTACGAACGCCTTCCAGAAGCCACTGAGATTAATCGAGAGGTGGAGCGCTACGACGCTGCCATGATGCAGATTGCTGAAAAACACGGCATTCCCTTCCTCGAACTGTTCCATTCCTTCACAGCCCTTTCAGAAATCAGGTCGGAGGGAGTTACCAGGAACGGCATCCACCTCAATGATGAGGGACATAGGCTGGCAGCAAGTTTTCTAACCCAACAGCTGGGTCTCTCAATGATTGGCCACCAGCCAGAGGAGTGGCCACAGATCTTACAGCAACTCATTGGCGAGAAAAACCGCCATTTCTTTTATTATTACCGCCCTGCAAACAGTGAATATCTAGTTGGCAGAAGAAAGGCCTGGCATGGCGGGCAAACGTTGGTAGCCGAGCAGGAAAAAATCGGAGAAATAGTCGGTCGCTTGGATGGTTTGATCTGGTCTTATGAAGAGGAAGTTCGAGAAGCCATTGCCCAACAGCTGCAAGAAATCATCTCCTACGATTCAGAGGTCAAAGGGATTTTCGAGCCAGAGGAACGCTATAAGCCCGATAAGGAATCCTTTGTCCTAAAAGAAGGCTTTGAGATCGAGTTGTACGCGTCTGAAAGAAACTTCCCCATTGAGAATCCAGTGGCTATGAACTTCGATGCCAAGGGTCGATTGTGGATCGCCAGCATGCCGACTTATCCGCACTATGTGCCAGGTCAGGTCCCACATGACAAACTGGTCATCTTATCGGATGAGGATGGAGACGGTAGACCGGATGCCCATCGCATATTTGCGGAGAACCTGTATATTCCCTTGGGATTTGAGTTTGGGCATGGAGGGGTATACCTGTCCCAGGCGCCGGATTTATTGTTTTTGAAAGATCACACAGGGGATGATCGGGCAGATGAGCAATCCTATCTCTTGCATGGGTTTGGAAATGAAGATTCCCATCATTCCATCGGAAATTTTTCCTGGTCTCCGAGCGGAAAGCTGAATCTGCAGATGGGAACTTTCCTGCATACGCAGGTAGAAACCCCCTATGGCCCTGAACGAGGAGTGTACGGGACGACTTGGCAGTTCGATCCCGTGAACCTGAAATTGGACAACTATATTTCCTATCCTTATGCCAATCCCTGGGGCAATGTGTTCAATGAATATGGAGATCACTTGATTGCAGATGCCTCTACGGGAAGGTGTTATTATGGAACTCCTCTGAGTGTAGCGATCGACTATCCGAAGAAACACACCCTCCGTAAGGGCTTTCTCACTACGCCTAAACATCCCAAAACCTGCGGCATTGAAATAATCTCTAGTCAGAACTTCCCACAAGAGGTCCAGGGAGATATTTTGCTGAACACCTTTGTGGGGTTTCAGGGCATCCGCCACCATCGTCTGATCCAAGATGGCAGCGGATTCACGGCTAGAGAGGTAGCCCCCTTGCTTCAATCCAAAGACCCGAACTTCCGACCCGTAGACCTCAAATTTGGTCCGGATGGTGCCTTGTACGTCTTGGATTGGTTCAGTCCCATCGTCCAGCACGGCGAGCAAGGATTTCGGGAAGCATTAAGGGACCACGCGCATGGCAGGGTTTGGAGAATTACCTATAGCGGCAAGTCGACCACTTCCATAAAGGATCTCAGCTCTATGACAATTAGAGAGGTGTTAGATCAATTGAAGTCGAAAGATTTGAGAGAGCGATACAGAGCCAGAGTACGCCTAAGCGATTATCCTGAGAGCGAGATCGTCTCAGAACTGGATGCGCTCATGGAGGAGGGTAGTTGGTTTGCCTCCGATCCTGACCATCTGAAATTGGAAGTTTTGTGGCTTTATGTTCGCTGCCACTCTCCAAACCTTCCTTTGCTCGTTGAATTGCTGAATTCAGACAATGAGAACATCCGAACAGCTGCCGTCAGAGTACTCAGAGATTGGTATGGAGAATTCGATCAAGGATGGAAACTGCTACAAGGGCTTTCTCAGGATCCTTCTCCCAAGGTGCGCCTGGAAGTGATTGCGTTGATCAGTCACTTTAGCACTGAGGCCGCAGTCATGGCCTTGTTGGGAGTGATGGATCAACGTCTTGATAAGCATTTGGAGTATGCACTCAAAGAAGCATTTGTTCATTTGCACCCGGTTTGGATGCGCCTTTTTCAGGAAGATCCCCAGTTTCTTGCTGATGACCAAGCCAAAGCGATTTTTCTTTTTCACCTTCTTCGGGATTCCTCTTTGGCAGAGATCCCAGGTTTTTTGAGAGGTGATCCTGAATGGCAAAAGCAGGCCCAAAGACTGCCGCCACCTTCTGGTCATCAAGCACTATCGGATGCAGTAGCCTATCAGAAATTTTTGGCTGAAAATCCTCTCGAACAAATCGAAAACCGCCAAAGGGAAGAGCCACAGGATCAAACCACTCGACTGACACTGAAAACACTGCCCGGAAAGATGTTGTATGATCAGGATTCCATTCAAGTAGAGGCAGGCGAGAGGGTGGAACTGCTGTTTGTGAACAATGACAATATGGTGCACAATATTGTCATCGTAAAACCAGGGTTTGAAGAAACGGTCGGTATGATGGCTGACCAAATGGCATCAGAAGCAGATGCCCAAGAACGCCAGTATGTTCCAGAAACAGAGGGGATCTTGTTTTATTCTCCATTGGTCGATATAGGAGAAAGTTTTACGCTGAAATTCACGGCGCCTTCTGAAAAAGGCGATTACCCCTATCTTTGTACTTTTCCGGGGCATTGGCGGATCATGCGAGGGACTTTGGTAGTTAAATAATTGATAAATTAAGGATTAGGGGCATGAACTATAGGATAGAAAATTGTCATTCCCAGAGCACTAAATAACTAGCATGTAGAAACTCGCCTTGCTTAATTTTATTCCCAGGCAGTACCCAATAATCTTCAAGGCTTTTGCCCTTGGCTAGTCCTCGATAACCGGAGCTAAATAGATATTCCGGTACTTCACCGATGTGTGGTCGCCTTGCAAAAGGATCGGCCCCGCTTTCGTGGGATCAGTGTTTATTGCTCCCCCCGTTGGACCTTCCACAGGCTGGTTATCAATAACCTTCACGCCATTCAGGACAACCGTCACATGTCTGTCGACCAAAGTTAGATCGTATGTTTGCCATTCGCCCGGTTCTTTTCCCGCATTCACGGATGGGGCAATTCTACTAAAAATGGCGCCCACGCCTTGCAAACCTTGCATTCTGCTATCACGATCCACGACCTGGGCCTCGTACATGCCACGCAAATACACGCCACTGTTCCGGTTTGCCTCGATGAGGAATTCGATATGCAACCAAAAGTCTTCGAAGTTTTCAACCGTCTGAAGATTCCCTAAGGAGCCGGTAGAACTAAAGTCCGTTTTTGGCGACTCATTCACGAGCATTCCCTCTTCTGCACTCCAGCCGTTTTTCTTGGCTGGGTTATCCAATTCCCATCCGCTCAAATCCATTCCATTGAACAAAGCTCTGGGGTGGCCAAATCGAACCTTCGAAAGATCCGGCTTCGGCGGCATGGGCGGGAACTTTTTACCTGTGAAAGATATGCGCCGATATTCTTTCTCTTCCCAATCGCCCGCGATCAACCCATTGAGCCTACCATTCTTCATACCAATTGATACCGTATTGGTCTTAACTACAGGTCCGCCTACACCCTCACGCTTGATTTTCATGTCGAAAGTCAAGCGACCTTTTTCAAATCCCGTAATCTTGTGAGGTCCTGCTGACTGCACATGCACACGCATGTGAACGACCGGATCGCCATTAATTTCTTCTACTTTTAGCCAAGCAGGCTCCTTTGTCGAAAGGTAGAGCGTCCAGTCGCCAATGAGATCCTCGGGAATGGATTTCTCGGCATGGATAGCCCCAAATGGCATTAGAACGCAGGCGATCGAAAGAGACAGGTAACGGGTTTTCATGTTTCCGTTTGTCATTGGTCGAGATATTGTTTCGACTGCAGTAGAGGACCTGCTGATCTCCATGATTTGCCGTAAAATAGTTGTTATGCCTCCAACTTATTCCGAATTGGCCAGGCTTCGGGATTACAGAGGTGAACGTTTATTAATCGGTTTCTGAAAAGACTTCTTGCGGGGATTGTAATTTATCGCGAATACCGGATAGCATACTGTCTTGAGAAAGACCGGCATCTTCTCTCAACGAAGCCACGTCCGACCCATGGTCGACAAATCGATCAGGCCATCCGATTCGATAAACAGGGGTCCGTATATGGGCATCGGAAAGCGTTTCCAATACCGCGGATCCAAAGCCGCCAGAAAGCACGCCATCTTCCATGGTGACCATAAGAGGCGATTGTCTTGCCTGCTTCAGCAGAAGGCTCTTATCCAGAGGTTTACTAAAGCGGGCATTAACGACGCCAACCGAGAGACCGTCTTCGATTTTCAAGCGGACGCTTAGTTCGAGAGCTTCATGTACCATTGGACCCAAAGCCCAAATGACTACGTCGTCGCCTTCCTGCAGGATCTCCGCTTTGCCGATTTCTAGGAGCCTAGGCCGAGACTTCATCTTCACCCCTACACCGGTTCCGCGCGGATAGCGAATGAATGTTGGACTGTCCATCGATAGGGAGGTGTGCATCATATCTACGAGTTCGTCCTCGTCTTTTGGTTGCATAGACGTCGCATTGGGAATGGAGCGAATGTAAGCTATGTCGAAAAGCCCGTGATGAGTTGGACCATCGTTTGGAGACAATCCCGCCCGGTCCATGCAGAACAGGACGGGCAGGTCTTGCAGACAGATGTCGTGGATGAGTTGATCGAATGCCCGTTGCAAGAAGGTCGAGTAAATCGCCACCACTGGGCGGATACCTTTCGTCGACAATCCCGCTGCGAATAGGACGGCGTGTTCTTCGGCAATCCCGACGTCATAGAATTGATCAGGCAGTTCGTTATAAAGATGGATTAGACCGGTTCCTGAAGGCATGGCACCGGTAATTCCCACGATCGAGGGATCTTTCTTGGCAAACCGAACGAGAGCTTTTCCGAAAACATCTTGAAAGTTTGGTGGTCCTTGCTTCACCGACTTCGATTTTCCAGATCCGATTTCGAATGGGCTGGTTCCATGGAAACTTTCGGGATGTTGAACCGCTGGGCCGTAGCCTTTCCCTTTCTTGGTAACGACATGCAGGATGACCGGCTCATTGGCGTCTCTAGCGAACTCCAGATGATGCGTGAGGAGGGGGAGATCGTGTCCATCGATAGGTCCGAAATAGCGAACTCCGTAATGCTCGAAAATGGATGAGGGAACCACAATGCTCTTCCAGCCTTTTTCGGCATTCTTACCGATCTTCAGCAGCTGTTCGCCTCCGGGCACTTTTTGAAGAATAGACCCTACATCGTGATGGAGTCTATTGTACAAGGGGTTCGTTATCAGCTCGTTAAGATACTTGGATATCGCTCCGACGTTTTTCGCGATTGACCACTCATTGTCATTCAAAATGATCACGAGCCTCTTAGTAGAAGCGGCTACATTATTGAGTGCTTCCATGGTGATCCCGCAGGTGAATGCGGCGTCGCCGCATACGGCAACAACATGTTCATCCCCTCCCAGTCGATCGCGGGCTGTTGCCATTCCTAGGGCTGCCGATAAGGCTGTTCCCGCATGCCCCGCTCCGTAGGCATCGTGGGCGCTTTCGCTCCGCGACAAGAACCCACTTAGTCCATCGTTTTTTCTAATGCGGTCGAAGTCGGAATGATTGCGACCGGTAAGGAGCTTGTGGACGTAACCTTGGTGGGAGGTGTCAAAGACGAGTTGATCTTCCGGCGTGCTGAAAACCCGGTGCAAGGCGATGGTCAGCTCGACTACCCCTAAGTTTGGGCCAAGATGTCCACCGTTCACTGAAATTGTCGAGATCAGTTTGTTGCGTATCTCGTTCCCCAAAGCTTTGAGAGACTCGTCCGGGAGGTCTTTGATATCGGCAGGACCCTGGATTTGGCTAAGAATGGGATAATGCCTCGAGGGCATGCCACTGGATTGTATATTCTCGTTCAATGGTCGATGGGAAAAAGCGGGAAGGACAAGCCAATGAGGGGTCCTTGTCCATAATATTGAGACTCAAAATTATTTAGTCGTCGGGGTCGAAATTTTCGAACTCGGGATCCTCGGCATTCTTGTTTTGCAGAATTTCAATTTTCGCTTCGGCTTCCGCGATACGCTTGTCGCATTGAGCAAGCAGTTTGGAGCCGGCTTCGTAGCGTTTGACAAGTTCATCAAGCTTCAGTTCGCCGCTTTCCATCTCTTCAACTATAGATTCGAGTTTTTCCAAGCCCTCCTCGAAGGTAAAATCCTTTTGTGTGGTTTTTTTGCTCACGTAAAGAGACTATGTTCGAGAGACGGGGCGTGACAAGAATAGGTTTCACTCGACACAAGGAAGGGCTTAGTGCCACATTTTCGCGATGACCAATTTGGAAATCGTCTTTGTAATAGCCCTAGTGGCGAAAATCAGTATGGGATGTCTACTTGAAGCCCTTAATCGTCAGCGAGTACGCCAATTTGGTCATGAGGCACCGGAAGACTTGAGCGATGTGATGGATCCCGAGACTTACGCTAAATCGAACCGCTACACGTTGACAAAAAGCCGCTTTTCTAGTTTCCAGATGTGCGTTGACGGACTAGTTTTGTCAGCGGTGCTGTTGAGTGGATTGCTGCCCGCTATCTTCAATTGGTGGTCTGGAATATGGGCAAGCGGAAATGTCTCGTCCGCGTTCTTTCTGATTTTCGTTTCGATGTTTTTAGGAATCTTGGGAATACCTTTCGATTATTGGAGCCAGTTCAAGATCGAGGAGCGGTTTGGTTTCAATCGTAGCAGCCTTAAGTTGTGGGTAAGCGACAAAATCAAAGGGGCTCTCATCGGATTAGTGATCGGGTTTCCCTTGATATGGCTCCTCATTAGCTTTGTGGGATGGCTAGGAAACTGGTGGTGGATTTATGCCTTCGCTGTGATGATGGCATTTCAGTTATTAATGATGATACTATACCCGATGATAATCATGCCGCTTTTCAATAAGCTCTCCGCCCTGGAGGAAGGTAGCCTCAAGGATAGGTTGATTGATTTGTCGGACCGAGCCGGTTTCAAGGCCAAAACGATTCAAGTAATGGATGGGAGCAAGCGATCTGGGCACTCCAACGCGTTTTTCACTGGATTCGGTAAGTTTAGGCGTATCGTTCTCTTTGATACGCTTATCGATCAATTGTCAGAAGAGGAGCTTGAAGCAGTTTTAGCCCATGAAATTGGCCACTACAAAAAAGGGCATATCCCGAAAATGATAGCGATTTCTGCATTGATGATGCTCTTGGCTTTCTGGATAATAGACCTGCTTATAAGCAGCTCACTATTTTACGAGAGCTTCGGCTTTTCTCCTATAATTTTTGGGGAAATTGGAAATCTAGGGGTGGCTCTATTGTTGTTCAGCCTTTTGGGAGGCCTCGTTACATTCTGGACGAGTCCTGTATTTAACTCGATGTCACGTAAGCATGAATACGAGGCGGACGCATTTGCTCGCGATGCAGTGGGCGATTGGAAACCGCTGAGCCAGGCGTTGAGAAAGCTGAGCGAGAAAAACCTCTCCAATTTAAATCCGCATCCTTTGTATAGTGGATTTCACTATTCTCATCCGACCTTGCTGGAGCGGGAACGCGCAATGCGATCTTAAGGATCCTATATGCAATGGTAAGGGTTTCAGAGGAAAGGGTTTTTGAGTAGCCTGATCGCAGGTTCATGGGTTCCGTTGGGAACCTTCGTGATTATCGGGGCTAACAGAGTGGCCAAATTCTAGGTTCCCTATGGCTTTCGTGGTGAAGTCATAAGCGTGGGCGATGTGAGGCAAGAGATTCACCACGTTCCGGGCATCGAGATTTAGGAAACTATAGAGATTCGAGAACATCTCCATCGAATTGATTATTTTGGGCCTAATTATGGAGGCACCATTCAGCTCGAGAATTGTGGGATAGAGCTGGAGGTGTGTTTGAGCTATTTCCAAGCACATTGGGAAAAAATGGGATTTTCGGCAGAGGTTGCCGGCTTCGGACATGATCTGCAGAAGTTTGTTTTGAAGAGTCTCAACACCGTTGTCT
>DKNL01000252.1:12835-12970 GCA_002474325.1 Opitutales bacterium UBA7389 | reverse complement strand
ACAGAATTTCAAGGGCCGCTATATTCGTAGTGCGAGCGTGTCGGGGACAATGACGCCGGGAATCAAGATTGCAGGATCGGAATACTCGCAGTACTGAGGTTTAGAAAATTTGAGGAATTAAACCATGAGACCGGA
>DKNL01000252.1:11868-12479 GCA_002474325.1 Opitutales bacterium UBA7389 | reverse complement strand
AAACAATTTTTGGTAGACGAGGTAAACGCCCACCTAGATAAATCGGACTATGTATTTGTAACCGATTATCAAAGAGCGACTGTACCCGATATCGCGGACCTTCGTAGCAAGCTTGCGAAAGAAGAAGCCGAATTCCATGTCATCAAGAACAACATTCTTAAAGTCGCGGCTAAAGATCGCGGATTCCCAGAATTGGATGACCATCTAACTGGGCAGAATGCAATCGTTATCGGAGGAAAGAATCCTTCTGGAGTCGCGAAAGTGCTTACTAAGTTCTTCGACGCCGCGGAAAAGATCGATGTAAAGGTCGGTGTGCTGAGTAATCAGAAACTCGAAAAGAATGACGTTTCGGCATTATCCAAACTGCCATCTTTGGAATCCCTCAGATCTCAACTACTTGGTCTGCTCGCACAGCCAGCCCAGCAAATGGTTTTCATACTCAATGCCGTGCCGCAAAACGTACTCAACGTGCTGCAGGCGAAAGTAGACGCAGAAGGAGGAAACTGAAATTTCTAAATGGGAAGGCTTGGTCGTCTTCTCTTCTAACTAAAACCTAAAACTAAAGATACAGGCTAGGGCCCCAAGCGGCCTTAAACGAGGATCAACCGAAC
>DKNL01000252.1:11217-11546 GCA_002474325.1 Opitutales bacterium UBA7389 | reverse complement strand
CTAGCCGATCGAAGAAATATGGCAGACCTAAAAAAAGAAGACGTAATCGAATGGCTCAGTAACCAATCCGTGCTCGACATAGCTGGATTGGTTAAAGACCTCGAAGAAAAATGGGGCGTCAGCGCAGCTGCGCCGGTTGCGGTAGCTGCAGCTCCAGGAGCTGGCGGTAGCGGTGACGCAGGTGAAGCGGCTGAAGAAAAGACAGAGTTTGACGTAATTCTGGCCGAAGCAGGAGCCAAGAAGATCAATGTGATCAAGGAAGTTCGCGGTATTACCGGACTTGGGCTCAAAGACGCTAAGGACCTCGTTGAAGGCGCTCCCAAGCCCGT
>DKNL01000252.1:0-10814 GCA_002474325.1 Opitutales bacterium UBA7389 | reverse complement strand
CTCAAATAGCATTGTTAGATACCGCTTCTAGAAGCTTATTTTATGAGACAGGTGCATTTTCGTGCGCCTGTCTTTCCTGGCTCTATATGCCAGCCGTTTTCGAATGAATAAAAGCGGCTGTTTTCATAATTCTATTACCCGTACAACTTAGTCATTCAAGTAAGGACATTCCATGGCCGACCGCAAAAATTTCGGAAAACTCAAGGACACGTTAACGCCTCCAAACCTGATCGAAATACAGATCAATTCCTACCTGGATTTTCTTCAGAAGGACGCACCAATTCAGGAGCGAAAGAACGATGGTCTCGAAGCGGTCTTTCACGAAGTGTTTCCCATCGAGAGTTATGATGGGCGACTGGTGCTTGAATTCGTTTCCTATACGATAGGCGAACCGAAAGCGACTGAGATTGAGTGTATCCGTGAAGGGATTACATACTCAGTTCCTCTATACGTAAAGCTGCGTCTCCGAGAAGAGGAAAACATTAAGGATGAAGAAATCTACATGGGTGAGATGCCCATGGTAACGAGCCGCGGATCGTTCATCATCAATGGAGCCGAGCGGGTAGTGGTTAGCCAGCTGCATCGCTCTCCCGGAATTTGCTATGAGGTTACACCGCACACGAACGGCAAATTGCTTCATTCTTTCAGGGTTATTCCAGACAGGGGTACATGGCTTGAAGTCCAATTCGACAATAATGATTTACTGTACGTCTATTTGGATCGTCGTCGCAGACGTCGCAAATTCCTCATTACGACTCTTCTTAGATCAGTAGGATACAGTTCGGATATAGATATTCTGAATCTGTTCTATGAAATCGAAGAGATGCCCACTGCTGAAGCGTTGGCGAAGGATAATGTTAGCCAATACGTTTTGGTTGAAGATGCCATCGACGCGGAAAAGGGCGTTGTTATTGCCCGAGCCTTCGAGCCTCTAACCAAGGCGATTGTCAGAGAGTTCGAAACGCACGGAATCCCTGCTCTAAAGATAATCGATACTTCCGCTGATGATGGTGCAATCGTGCGTGCCCTAAAGAAGGACACGACGCAGAATGAGGAAGAGGCCCTCAAGGAAATTTACAAACGCCTACGCCCCGGTGAACCGCCCACAACTGCAAATGCTAAAGCCTTGTTGAAGCGTTTGTTTTTCGATCCTAAACGCTACGACTTGGGCAGAGTTGGTCGCTATAAGATCAACCAAAAACTGGAGATGGACGTCGATGTCGAGCAGCGAACTCTGCAAGGCGACGATGTGGTGATGGCGACTAAGTATCTGATAAAACTTAAAGGTGGTGAGGGATACTTGGATGACATTGATCACCTGGGAAGCCGACGGGTTCGGACGGTCGGTGAGTTGCTGGCCAACCAGTGTCGCTTGGGTCTTTCCCGCACGGAACGTTTGGTACGGGAACGTATGACGCTGTACGATCAAAGCGTTGACTCGATCACTCCGCAAAAGCTGATCAATCCAAAGGCACTTACAACGGTAATACGCGACTTTTTCGCGCGTAGCCAGCTGTCGCAATTTATGGATCAGATTAACCCATTGGCGGAGCTTACTCATAAGCGTCGTTTGTCGGCTCTGGGTCCTGGGGGCTTGAACCGAGAAAGAGCTGGATTTGAAGTGCGAGATGTTCATCCATCGCACTACGGACGTATCTGTCCTATCGAAACGCCGGAAGGTCCGAATATTGGACTGATCAACTCGTTGTCGACCTTCGCTCGTGTCAATGAATTCGGTTTTATCGAGACTCCTTACCGCGTGGTAGAAAAAGGTCGCGTGACCGATGAAATCCGCTATCTGAATGCCGACCAAGAAGAGGGTAAAATTATCGCCCAAGCCAATTGCGAGGTAGATGATCAGGGAGTCTTTGTTGGCCATGTAACCGTGCGTCAGAGCGGCGAGTTTCTCGAAGTCGACAAAGAGGAAGTCAACTTCATGGATGTATCCCCGAAGCAACTGGTTTCGGTAGCTGCTGGCTTGATTCCATTTCTAGAGCACGACGATGCTAACCGCGCCCTCATGGGGTCGAACATGCAGCGCCAAGGCGTTCCACTATTGAAAGCGGATTCTCCCTTCGTTGGTACTGGGATCGAAGAGCGGGTGGCTCGCGACTCCAAAACAGTCTGCGTTTCCGAACATGATGGTATCGTGGCTTCTGTTGATGCCAACCGCATTGTGATCACCAAGGATGGCGAACTTCCCAATCACTTCTTAAATAAGCCCGAATCAGATGAGGCGAACGGATTATATGCCGTGGAACTGCGTAAGTTCATGCGTTCCAACTCAGGAACCTGTTTCAACCAAAAGCCGATAGTCATCAAGGGCCAGCCAGTAAAAGCGGGTGAGATTATCGCTGATGGTCCCTGTACCCAAGACGGTGAATTGGCGATCGGCCGGAACATATTGGTGGCCTTCATGCCTTGGAATGGATACAACTTCGAAGACGCGATTCTGATCTCGGAGAAAGTTCTCAAGGATGATGTCTACACTTCTATCCATATTGCTGAATTCGAAGTTACTGCTCGAGATACCAAGCTGGGTCCGGAAGAAATCACGCGGGATATCCCCAATGTTGGAGAGGAAGCCTTGCGAAACCTCAGCCACGACGGAGTCATTCGCGTTGGTGCTGAGGTGCATCCGGGCGATATTCTCGTCGGTAAGATAACGCCGAAAAGCGAAACCGAGCTTGCTCCAGAAGAGAAATTGCTTCGAGCGATTTTCGGGGAGAAGGCTGCCGATGTTAAGGATACCTCTCTTGTGGTTCCCTCAGGCGTTGAGGGCATCATCATGGATGTTAAAATTTCCAGCCGGTTAGACTATGAAAAGGAAGCTCTCAGCCCTTCCGATCGCCGACGACAAGTTAAGCAAATCAACGAGGAATACAAGACGCAGATGGACAAGCTTCGTGAGGGGCTCACCGAAGCGCTCTCCAATATCCTTCTCGGTGAAAAAATTCCTTTGGACGTCATAAATGGGCAAAGTGGCGAGATCATTATACCGGCTAATCGCAAGATCACCAAAACGCTCCTGCGTAAACTTGCGGCTGTTTCAAAGCATATAGAGATCGATCCTTCTCCGGTTCGTATTAAGATAATGGAGATAATAGGTTCTTACCAAAGCAAGTTTGATGAACTGGAGCAGGACCGGGAACGGAAGACGGCTAGCATTGAGACCGGTGATGATTCTGCTCAAGGTGTCATCAAGCAAGTTAAGGTGTATATAGCTACGAAGGAAAAGCTCAAGGTGGGCGACAAGATGGCAGGCCGACACGGAAACAAGGGTGTTGTTGCTAAGATCGTTCCGGAAGAGGATATGCCCTATATGCCTGATGGTACGCCCATCCAGATTTGCTTGAACCCACTGGGTGTTCCATCACGAATGAATGTCGGACAGGTTCTTGAAACGCATATGGGCTGGGCCTGCAAGGTTCTCGGTATGAAGGTTTCGACTCCGGTTTTCGATGGCATTCCGGAGAAGACGGTTCGCCAGTATCTTGATGACGCTGGATTACCCACAACGGGTAAGAGTACACTCTACGATGGGCTTACGGGTGAAAAACTCGACCAGGAAGTTGTTGTTGGCTGGGTTTACATGCTCAAATTGAATCACTTGGTTTCCCATAAGATCCACGCTCGAGCAGTTGGTCCTTACTCGTTGGTTACCCAGCAACCTCTGGGAGGCAAGGCCCAGTACGGTGGGCAACGTTTTGGGGAGATGGAGGTCTGGGCTCTCGAAGCTTATGGAGCTGCATACACTTTGCAGGAATTGCTGACCGTGAAATCGGATGACGTTCAAGGCCGCACGAAGATTTACGAGTCCCTTGTTAAGGGGGATTCCACTCTGCAAGCGGGAACGCCTGAATCTTTCAACGTATTAATTAAAGAGATACAATCTCTAGGGCTTGATGTTCGTTTGGGACGTCAAAGCGAATTAGAATATTAAGAGAACCGTAAACTGTTAGGAGCAAAATATGTCTACCCAAGAAGCTCAAGAAACACTCGGCCTTGAACGCGAATCGAATTTCGATTGCGTTTCGATTAACGTCGCTTCTCCGGAAACGATTCGGTCGTGGTCTCGTGGCGAGGTCAAGAATCCGGAAACAATCAATTATAGAACGTTCAAGCCAGAGCCAGGTGGATTATTCTGCCAACGAATATTCGGGCCTGTTCGCGACTACGAATGTGCTTGCGGCAAGTACAAGCGAATCAAATACAAAGGTGTAATATGCGATCGATGCGGTGTTGAAGTAACTGTATCTCGAGTTAGACGATCTCGTATGGGGCACATTGAGCTCGCGGTTCCCGTGACTCATATTTGGTTCCTCAAGAGCATGCCTTCCCGTCTAGGACTGCTGCTGGATATGACGGCCCGGGCTTTGGAGCGCGTTATCTACTACGAGGCCTTTATGGTTACCGATCCAGGGAGAACTCCCCTGGAAGAAAAGCAGTTGCTGAATGACCAAGAGTATCTACAAGCGATCGAAGAGTACGGGGATGACTCTTTTGTCGCTAAGATGGGGGCGGAAGCCCTACGCGATGTGCTATCAGTGATGGATATGGCTGGTACTGTGCTTGAGCTCCAAGAGTCGATGCGGAGTACTAAATCAAAGCAGATCAAGAAGAAGTTGGCGAAACGACTCAAAGTTATCCAAGGCTTCATTAAGTCTTCATCGCGTCCTGAGTGGATGGTCCAGGAAGTCGTTCCAGTGATTCCACCAGATCTGAGACCTCTCGTACCTTTGGAAGGCGGCCGCTTCGCGACCTCCGATCTGAATGACCTCTACCGACGGGTAATCAACCGGAACAATCGTCTCCGGAATCTGATGCAGCTGAAGACTCCGGACGTTATCATCCACAATGAAAAACGGATGTTACAGGAGGCCGTAGACGCACTTTTTGACAATGGACGTCATGGTCGTCCTGTAACAGGAGCAGGTAACCGTCCTTTGAAATCCTTGAGCGATATGCTCAAGGGCAAGCAGGGCCGATTCCGGCAAAATCTTTTGGGTAAACGCGTTGACTACTCGGGCCGTTCAGTGATCGTTATTGGACCTGAGCTACGTCTACACCAGTGCGGTTTACCTAAGAAAATGGCATTGGTTCTCTTCGAGCCATTTATAATCAGGCGATTGAAAGAGCTTGGGTTCGTGCACACGGTTCGGGGTGCTCGGAGAATGATCGAGAAAAAGTCCCCAGAAGTCTGGGATATTCTTGAAGAAGTTACCAAGGGTCATCCAGTCCTTTTGAACCGGGCTCCAACCCTTCACCGACTGTCGATTCAGGCATTCGAGCCTGTCTTGATTGAAGGCGAAGCGATACGCGTGCATCCTCTAGTTTGTACGGCCTACAATGCCGACTTTGATGGGGATCAGATGGCGGTGCACGTTCCACTGTCTCTGGAGGCGACGCTGGAGTGTAAGACTCTCATGATGGCGAGCGGAAACATCTTTTCGCCTTCGAGTGGAAAGCCTATTTTGACGCCGTCTCAGGATGTGATCCTCGGTTCCTACTATCTAACATTGGAGCCGTCGGCCTCGGCCGAGGAAAGCGGAAGGATTCCGCTGGCCGCAACCCAAAGCGAGGCCTTGTTTGCCCAGTTGGATGGAGCATTGAAGACTCATGATTGGATTCGGATTCCCAATCCCGACTACGGGCGCGAGACGGTTTTTGGTAATAGCGATCGTAAGACGATTACCACTACTTTGGGACGTATTCGTTTCAGCCAGATTTGGCCGAAAGAACTTGGGTTTCTGAACTTCCAGGTGGATAAGGGCCAATTGGGCGATGTGATCAATAACACTTACAAGGTATCTGGAGCTGAACAGACCGTTGTTTCTCTAGATCTCTTGAAAAAGCTTGGATTTGACGTCGCTACGATGGCGGGAATTTCCATCGGGATTGACGATATGATCATCCCCGAGAGCAAAAGCGGCATCGTTGAAAACGCATTCAATCAGATCGACGAAGTCGAAGGCCAGTACCGTAAGGGAATCATTACTACAGGTGAGCGATACAATAAGATTATCGACATCTGGACTGTGGCGACTGATGAAATTAAGAAAGCGGTATTTGAGAAGCTGCAGACGAACGACGGCAAGCCTGGTGTAAATCCAGTATTCGTCATGATGGATTCCGGGGCCCGTGGTAATCCTAACCAGGTTAGGCAGCTCTGCGGAACTCGCGGCTTGATGGCCAAACCCTCTGGCGAAATCATTGAACGTCCAATTCTCTCTTCATTCCGTGAAGGACTGACGGTTTTAGAGTACTTTATCTCGACTCACGGAGCTCGCAAAGGTTTGGCGGATACAGCGCTTAAAACAGCAGATGCTGGATACCTTACCCGTAAGCTTTGTGATGTGGCAATGGATGTCATCATTACTGAAGACGATTGCGGAACGCGGGAAGGCATTTGGAAACGGGCGATCTTCGAAGGTGACGATGAAATCGTCAGTCTGCGTGAGCGGATTGAGGGAAGGTGTTCTTGTGACGATGTCTTCAACCCCAGCAATCCAGATGAAATAATCGTTTCTTCGGGAGAACTAATCACGGAAGTGACAGCCCAGAAGGTCGAGGATTGCGGTATTGAGCGGCTTAAGGTTATGTCGCCTCTCACATCCACCGCTAACTACGGTATTGATGCCAAGTCGTATGGGATAAATCCCGCTTCTAATGATGTAGCTAAGCTGGGCGATTCCGTGGGTATCATCGCTGCTCAGTCTATCGGAGAACCGGGTACTCAGCTGACGATGCGTACTTTCCATATTGGAGGTATTGCTAGCTCTGTCGTCACGGATCCTCGAATTATCGTGCGTAACTCCGGAAGAGTAAAGTTCCGTGGATTGAGGCTGGTGCACATTGAAACTCCGGAAGGTCCCGTCTCTATTGCGTTAAACAAAACGGGATCGATTCAAGTTCTCGATAAGAATGATCGTGAATTGGAAGCTTATCAGATTGTAGTAGGATCTGCGATACGCATTCCCGATGGCGAGGAAATTGAAGCGGGCGCCGTGCTGGCTAGCTGGGACCCGTACAATATTCCAAATCTTTCGGAAAAGGCGGGAACGGTCCGCTTCCGCGACATGATCCGTGGCGTCACCATCAAGAAGGAGCTGGACGAAAGCTCGGGACGTATCGCTATAGTGGTTATCGAGCACAAGGAAGACCTCAATCCGTCTGTTGAAATTTGCGATGACTCAGGGAAGGTTTTGGCTGTGTACAGTATTCCGACGGGAGCTCAGGTGGCCGTGGCCGAGGGTGACGTTATTGCCCAGGGAGCCCTGTTGGCGAAAACGCCTCGTCAGGCATCCAAGACGAAGGATATCACCGGTGGTTTGCCCAGAGTTGCTGAGCTTTTTGAAGCCCGCCGCCCGAAGGAAGCTGCCGAGATGGCCCGGTTGGATGGAGTTGTGTCCTTTGGTGGAACGGTTCGTTCCAAGCGTAAGCTCATTGTTACCAATGAAGAAACGGACACCTACGAAGAACATCTCATCCCACACGCTAAGCAGATCATTGTTCAGGAAGGCGATGTCGTTCACAAGGGACAACATTTGACCGAAGGATCGGCAGATCCTCACGAGATCCTGGACATTCTAGGCCCGAGCGAATTGTACAACTTCCTGATTAATGAAGTTCAGGAGGTTTACAGACTACAAGGGGTGACGATTAACGATAAGCATATCGAATTGATAATCCGACAAATGCTGCGCAAGGTTCGCATCACTGATCCGGGAGACACCGAATTCTTTTGGGGTGAACAGGTTGAACGTTCGACCTTCCTTCGCGAAAACAACCGAATCGTTGAGGCCGGCGGCAAACCAGCCGAGGCGGAGCCAGTCCTCTTGGGGATTACTAAGGCTTCGATCGAAACGGAAAGTTTCATCTCCGCGGCTTCATTCCAGGAAACGACCCGAGTTCTTACCGATGCTTCGACGTTGAGCAAGGTGGACACCCTTCACGGCTTCAAGGAGAACGTGATCATGGGTCACTTGATTCCTGCTGGAACGGGCTTACCGCAGTACCGTGATCTGCGGATCACGCTACCATTTGGTAGTGAGCTCGGCGAGGCGGAAGAGAAAGAGTTTGAGGGAGAGATCATGCCCAGCATCGAAGTCGGATAATCCCAGCCAATCTTATATAGATTTTCATTTTTCAAGCCGCGGCCTTAGGTCGCGGCTTTTTTGTTCGCTATCGTTAAATTCTTCGGAGCCGCACTTCGCTGCTGAATTAGGTAGTGAGGACCGGCTCGGTCCTCCACATTTTGTATATCGGAAGATTGAGCCAATCCTCCTGCTTATAGAAATACCTTGGGGTCTACCCCGAGGCATCTTTATTCCCAGCACCTATTTTTGCTGGAACAGGAGATTCTCTGGAATGTGTTGCAGTACCCTTTTGGTTATGTTTTCAACGAGACTGGTTTCGACATTTTCCGGGTAGCGAACGAGTCCATTTGAAAGTTGGAGGTTCCCCATGAATAGCGGTTCTTCCGGATAGAGGCTTTTCATGTTATTGAAAATCGTCTTAGGGGATCGAAAAACGCCTATCGTAGTGGAATGGATAGCAGATATTGGTATCTGCTCCAAGGTCTCGTCGATAAATGCCTGATAGACTTGCTGGCAATTATCAAAATAGATCAATGGATCGAAGCGGAGCCCTATTTTCCAGCCTGCTGAAATGAGCTTGGCGATTGCTCGCAAACGAGCCGACAGAGTGGGGGCTTTGAACTCGAGAGATTTGGCGACCAAATCAGGACTCAATGTGAAAGCGACTACTACGTTTTCGAGAGCTCCTCTTTGTAGAAGAGGAGAGACATTTACGCTTTTCGTTCGCAGTTCTAAGGTGGCGTTAGGCAGATTCTGGAATAGGTCGAGGAAATGATTGGCGAAGCCGGTGAGACTTTCGAGGGCAAGGCTATCGCAGTCGTATCCGCTGAAGAAGATGCACTTCTCATTGGAATGTGAATTGGCGATTTCTCGGATGTCGGAAACGAAATCTTCGTAGTTTACGAATAAGACGAAGTTGGAAGACCGGTACATGCCCTGTAAAAAACAGTAGCGGCAATCGTACAGGCAATTTAGCATATGCGAAAAATAGTAGTGCTGGTCTGCACCGAGTCCGTATCCAGCAGGAGTGCGAAGGACCTTCTCCCCTCGCTTTTCCGCGAGAATGAGTGCTGGATTTGACTTTTGGACACGGAAGTTTTGGCGTTTAGGATTGAATACTTCTCCGTATCGGGAGCAACGAATAGCCTCGGCGGATGGGTACCGCTTTAGCAGATCGATCGTTCGAGGATGATCATGAATAGCGTCCTCTACGTAGATTCGTTCAAACATTCCTATTCGGCCCAAAGACGTTGCCACCTCAGTTAGCGATTTCCTGTGTAAAGGCGTTGAGAAGAAAGCTTGTCTATCTCTTTTTCGATCAAGTCAAAAACTTCGCGCTTATCGCGGCCGATGAGTCGATTGGAAAAGTCTTTCTTATCACATTCGTCCAGAAGATGGGAGAGTTGCCCGAGCTTCTCGTTTAGCCAGTGTTTATCAGTCTCCGAGAAACGTTGGGTAGATTGAATTTCCAAGGATGCGGCTTTCATCGAATCGCTAGTTTCTTCGATTACGTGGTTCTCCAGGGTCTTTTGAGCGAAGAATTCAATTTGCTCAAGGTGGGCGGCAATGCTTTCGGATACTGCTTCCTTGTCTAGAGTCTTGATTGCGATATTGGTTGCATTGTCAGAAACCACCTTGAATACATGGATGAATTCCAAAGTGGATACTGCCAAAGCGGCGGAATAGAATCCGTAGGCCTCCATGTCGAGTAGGCAATTAGGCTGGTAATTTGTAGAGGGAGCTCTCAGTGTTTGTGTCTCGATCCCGGGCCACGGGGCGCGAGCGACAATCTGGGGGAAGTATACGTCTTTAGAATTATCCGAGCTGACGCGATTAGAGATAAAGCCGCTTCCGATAGCCGCGTCGCGATGTCCAGCGATCCCAACATTCAACCAGATTTTGCCAGAATCGGGAAATCGACAGGCCAGCGCGGTCGTTGCTATTGCTGATCGAAGTTCGCCAACTCCTGAAACCACGAGCCGAGCCTTCTCGCTGGCGAAGAATCGAGCTCGACCATAGCTGCCACATGGCTTTAGAAAGTAGCGACGGATGAGGGGGCGAGCCTCGCAATCGAGGGCGGTAACGAAATGAATCATGGAAGCTGAAATAATTGCTCTTTTCCCTTGATGTCATTGTGACGAACGGGCAAAACGCAAGGCTCTCAATTTATCGTAGCTGATAAACCATAGAGATTCCACGTGGGAACCTCGCCCATTTTTAAAGCATATCAGGCCAGCTATTGGCAGGGGGTGCTTTTTACTCGTTTTTCGGCAGAAAATCCTTGCCGAGTAAACGGCTTAAGGTAGTTTCACGCTCTTTTCTCAAAATTTCACATCATGCCAACAATCAATCAGCTTGTTAGAAAGGGTCGGAAGGCACCTCGCTCTAAGACTAAATCTCCGGCGTTGGACGCGAATCCGTTTCGACGGGGCGTTTGCGTTCAGGTGATGACACGCACACCGAAAAAACCGAATTCCGCTATCCGGAAGGTGGCAAAGGTGCGGTTGACCAATGGCATGGAAGTAATCGCCTATATCCCTGATGAAGGCCATAGTCTTCAAGAGCACAGCATTGTTCTCGTAAGAGGAGGTCGTGTAAAGGATCTGCCAGGTGTTCGCTACCACATTGTAAGGGGAACCCTGGATGCTATGGGTGTAGAGAAACGCCGCCGAAGTCGCTCAAAGTACGGAGTGAAGCGCCCGAAATCCTAATAGA
>DKNL01000209.1 GCA_002474325.1 Opitutales bacterium UBA7389 | reverse complement strand
GGAGTTAGTTCAAACATGATCGAAATCTGCTCTCGGAGTTTTGGTATACCAGCCTCACTTATCAAATCTAATAGCACTAACACTTCACGTATCGCGAATATCTCTCCGAGTGCCGCCAGTGCTACGACCGATCTAAACGGCAACGCTACCTTGATCGCTTGTAACAAAATAATCGATGGGATGAGAGAGGTAGCAGCCAAAAGTTTTGGTTGCGATCCATCCGCGATTTCTATCGAAAACGCCGAGGTTCTCAAGGACGGTCGTATTACAGGTCTAAGTTGGAGAGAACTCGTATCCAAGACTTACCTATCTCGAGTTCCATTGATGGCTCATGGTTTTTACACGCCTCCAAATATACACTTCGATGGAGTGAAGGGCCAAGGCCGCCCATTTCACTACTACACCTACGGAGCTTGTATTATTGAGGCTACCGTAGACTGTCTTCGAGGCGTGTATACAATCGATTCCGCTCGCCTAACCCATGACCTTGGCAGAGGTATCATTCCGAGTGTAGACCTCGGACAGGTAGAGGGTGGGCTCGCTCAGGGAGTCGGTTGGGTTACTATAGAGGAGCTAAAATTTTCTGACAAAGGGCGACTCCTTTCTAATACTGTATCAACCTACAAATGCCCTGACGGCGACTTTCTACCCGACGATATCGACGTTCGCTTTCTCGAAAATGCCGATAATCCCCGTGGACCGCTTGGGAGCAAAGCGGTGGGTGAGCCTCCGTTTATGTATGGAATGGCCGCCTTTTTTGCCGTTAAAAATGCCATTCATTCCTATTCGCCTATCGAGAAAAAGGAAATCAAGTGCCCATTGACTCCAGAGCAAACCCTAAAACTCTTGTACCCTAACTTTGCTTACAGCGAAGAAGTCACATGAGCCCTGAATTGATAGATTTTTTAAATATCATTTTTCGCTACACCCACGTAGTCGCAGCAATAATGTGGATCGGAAATTCGCTCCTTTTTACATGGATGGAGATCAATCTTCTCAAACGAGACGACGATGATGATCTGATAGGCTACCTCGATATGTTGCACGGAGGTGGCGTCTTCCATCTTCAAAAACGACAATTACGTCCGAATGCCATACCAAAGCCACTTCACTGGTTCTATTGGCAAAGCTACACAACCTGGCTTTCCGGTTTCGCTTTACTGGTGACCTACTTTTTCACTCGGGCGGATACGCTCATTCTTGATCCAGCCAAAACCGATCTGCCGGGATACGCGGGCATTCTCATTAGCTTGGGCGGAATATTCGGGGGGTGGTTTCTATTCGACCTCTATTGGCGTAGCCCCCTGAAGAACTACGTTACCGCCGGCGGTATCTTTTGGTTTTTTATGATCGTCGCCTATACCACGGCTTTGGATAGTGTTTTCAACGCTAGAGCAGTTTATCTCCAAGTTGGAATGACCTTGGGTTCATTTATGACGGCCAACGTGTTTTTCCACATCATACCGAATCAAAAGAAAATAATGAAGGCCCTTCAGGAGGGTGAAGAGCAAAGCCTCAATGTTGGCAAAGCAGCGAAGTTCAGGTCGTTGGCGAACCACTACATAACATACCCTGTGATCTTCATGATGCTTAGTGCTCACTTCCCCATTCTTTATGGCTCTGAGCAAAATGTTCTCATACTCGCTCTCATCATCGCCGCTCTCATCATTGTCAAACTGATGATGAACCAGCGCAATAGCTTTAAGCCCTGGCTCGCCGTCCTTATTGGGACCTTCGTGGCTACCACCGCATCGATAGCAGCAATCCTATCGATACCTCAACCCTCAGCCTCTCAATTAAGTCCAGCAGCAGAGTGGGGCAAAGCGGTCTTCAGCCAGCTTGGCTGCGTAGCCTGCCACCAAGGGGCGAATATTTCAATAGCTCCCAATCTTTCTGGCCTCTTCGGGAAGACGAGAGAGCTTGCAGACAATACTGAGGTTTTAGTAGACGAGGCTTACCTACGCGAGTCAATACTCGCACCCAATGCCAAGATCGCTAAGGGTTATGCCTCCGTTATGCCCATCTACGGACCCATCGTGAATGAGGCACAAGTCAGTCAGCTTATCGCCTACATCAAAGAGTACTGAATTTTCGCTATGCCTATCGATCCCTTACTAAAGCAAGTTAATCCTCCCCCACGCCTTATGATGGGGCCTGGTCCAGTGAACGCAGATCCCCGCGTCCAAAGAGCCATGGCTGCCGATCTGCTTGGCCAATACGATCCGGCAATGACGGAATACATGAATGAGGTGATGGCTCTATATCGCGAGATTTTCCAAGCCAACTACCACTGGACTTTCCTTATTGACGGCACGAGCCGAGCCGCGATCGAAAGCGCCCTCGTTTCCATTATCGAACCAGGCGACAAAACGCTCGTCCCTGTATTTGGAAGATTCGGACACCTGCTCACAGAGATCGCGTCTCGCTGTGGGGCCGAAGTAATCTCCTTGCACAAGGAATGGGGGGAAGTCTACACCGCCGAGGAAATCGGAGCCGCCCTCGATGAGCATAAACCGAAGGTGCTAGCTATATGTCAAGGGGACACCTCTACCACTATGCTTCAGCCGCTTGAGGAAATCGGTAAGCTCTGCGCCGAACGCGGCGTACTGAGCTATGTCGACGCGACCGCTTCTATTGCCGGAAACGTCCTAGATATTGAGGATTGGGAGATAGATATTTGCACTGCCGGACTTCAAAAGTGCTTGGGAGGCCCATCCGGCTCTGGACCCATAACGATATCTGACAGGGCAGCCGAAGTCATCAAGAGTCGTTGGCACGTGGAAAAAGGCATTGAGCCCGTTGGGTTTGTTCCTGGAGAGGGTAGTCGGATTCAGTCCAATTATTTGGATCTAGCTATGATCATGGCCTACTGGTCTCCAGAACGGCTCAACCACCATACAGAAGCAACCAGCATGCTTTATTGCGCTCGCGAGTGCGCCCGTTGCGTTTTGGAGGAAGGACTTGATAAATCTATAGCCAGGCATGAAATCGGCAGCCGAGCTATGGTCGCGGGATTGAAGGCCCTGGGCTTAGAGCTATTTGGCGACCAAAAAAATAAGATGAGCAATGTAACCGGAGTCTACATACCGAAAGAAGTCGATGGAGAAGCCGTTCGTCGCGATATGCTCCTCCACTTCGGGGTTGAGATCGGCACGTCTTTCGGTCCTCTGCATGGCAAAATTTGGCGACTAGGAGCGATGGGCTACAACGCCCGCAAGGACACAATACTGCGGGTCCTCAACGCTCTCGATTCCTGTCTCCGATTGCATGGTCGCTACTTGACTTGGGAAGACCCCGCTATCGCCGCTTTGGAGGTGTACAAAGAGTCCGAGCAAGACGTTCCCAACATAGAGATCTCGCCTGTAAGCAATTCCAAATAAGCCATGAACGATTCCCTTCTCATCGAAGATATCAGTTATCTCGTTCTAGCCGATTCGGATCAATCCGTTTTGGAAAACGCATGGGTTTGGATCGAAAACGGTTTCATCAAGGACCGCGGATCGGGAGAAATTCCCGAAGAGGCTGGCGTTGGGCCGAGACTCTCTGGCCAGGGGAAAATCGCTACGCCTGGGCTAGTCAATACGCACCATCACTTTTATCAAAACATGGCCCGAGCTTATACGCCGGGAAACAACCTGCCTCTGCTGCCCTGGTTGGAGCGGATGAATAAGCTATGGAAGCACTTCCGCGAGGATGATCTTCAAGTCTGCACCCAGCTCGGAATCGCTGAACTCATGCTGAGCGGAGCAACGACAATCGCCGACCATCACTATGTTTTCACCGAGGGATCCTCAGAGATGACCCTCCATCAATTCAAAGCCGCATCGGAAATGGGAGTCCGCCTCCACGCTAGCCGCGGCTCCATGAACCAGAAATCCGATCTTATCTCAGAATGGGCGTTGCAGGATGAAGATACCATCCTAGCCGACACGGAATCTTTGATACAGACCCAACATGATGGTTCTCCCGGGAGCTATCGGCAAGTCATCGTTGCCCCCTGTGCCGCCACTTCATGTACCAAGTCGCTCCTTGAAGCTAGTGCCGCTCTGGCTAAGAAATTCGGGGTCGGTTTGCACACGCATTGTGGTGAAACGGTAGCGGAAAACGATTTCTCTATCGAGCATTTTAAGGTCCGGCCCCTAGCCTACCTATTGGATTGTGGATGGGACTACGATAAAACTTGGCTAGCCCATGGAATTCACTTCAATGACGGGGAAATATATCAACTTTTTAACTACGGTATTGGTGTAGCACATTGCCCCAATGCCAACATGCGGCTCGGCTCA
>DKNL01000113.1:11039-22653 GCA_002474325.1 Opitutales bacterium UBA7389 | reverse complement strand
TCTCGCATAATCGAACCACCAGACTCGTCGAGTAGAACGTACACGATCTCCCACTCAACCACATTTCCCTCGCTGGCGATGATCCGACTGCTCTCCCGCTTCCAATATCCGTTCGTTGGATTATGGAAGAAATCCCGGCCGTTAATGCGCGTGAACCCCCAATACAGCCCAGTTTGATGCGGATGATGCCCAGGGCTGTATTCCGTTAGAACGCCTTGGCCATCGGGCGATACGATCGGGTGAATGTAAGGGCGATGATCGTCTCTGCTATGCTGTACCAAGATCGCATCAGAACTCCCATCGCGAAAAACGGTCAAAGTTTGTCCATCTTCGTCTTGGACAACATGCAAAGCATCCGCGAATAACTGAATGCTGAAACCTGATATTAACAAATATGTGATGATTCGAGGGGCTTTCATAAAGAGTACTGCTCTGACAAAGAGACTTATCAACATGTATACCTACCGTTCAACCAATTTCCTTGGTCGTCCGTTATTTAATTCGGATTTTTCGAAAGATTCTTGGCCTAACTGAATCCCGCCTTTTATCAGCCCGCCTTTCATAATGGTTGGCTAGCGAGCATCCGACCCATGCATTATCCATGACTTAAGGGAAACAAGCTTTAGTTGTTCGATCGTAAAAAACCACTGCACATTTGTTCATCGGACGTTGGTGGTTGGAAGCGACGTTTTCAGCATATCCATGAGCGGCCGGTATTCCGCATTCGAAGCCAGATTTTTCCACTCGTTCGGGTCTGAATCGTGATCGTAAAGCTCTTCACCACCATCATTGTAGCGGATGTAGCGCCAACGGTCTGTTCTAATGGCATGATTCTCGTATCCAAACGTCATTAGTACAGGACGTTCCCATTCCATTTCTGGACTCTTCAGCAGCGGCACGAGGCTCTTTCCATCTAAGCCGTCCCGGGAAGGCAGTCCGCATAAGTCTAGCAGCGTAGGGTACAAGTCGACCAGACTCACCGGCTTCTTGCACAACTGGTTCTTCACCACGTCCTCAGGGCCAGCGATCACCAAAGTAGTTTTCGTCGTGACCTCCCACAACGCGTGCTTCCGCCAGTGCTGCTTTTCTCCCAGATGCCAGCCGTGATCACCCCAAAGAACCACTATCGTATTATCCCCGTATTCGCTTTGATCCAAAGCTTCCAGCAATCTTCCGACATGGGCGTCGACATAGCTGATAGTAGCTAAATAGCTTTGCACAGCCCGTGGCCATTGCTTGTGCTTGGTCACCATATCGTGGTCTTCCCCATGTATGGCGAAGTTTCGGGCACCGGAAACGTCATGCACCTCTATGGCGAATCGCTTCCCCCAATAAGGAAGATCATCCCGATCATTATCCAGCGTTTCGGGAAGTATGATATCTTCAATCGGGTGCAAGTCGAAGTATTTCCGGGGAGCGTACCAAGGCATGTGGGGCTTGGTAAATCCGCAGGCGATAAAGAACGGCTTTTCGTGCGCTTTGTCCAGTTCGGCGATCGCCCAATCGACATTCTGGACATCGAACAACTCCGATTCCTCCACGTCCAGGGGACCCCAGGGGGCCCAAGCCTCTTTTGGCAGATAGGCGTCGCGCTCGCCGGAAAATCGTTTGCGTGCGGGCTGGTTATAATAGTCCCACGATTCCGGATCGTAAGGCGAGCTGCCATGAAAGATCTTGCCGCCACCTTGCACCGAATAACCACCTTCGGCTCGTAGATACTGCATCAAAGTAACTACATCAGGGACCTTGTCCCGCATCATCTCGCCATTCCCATAGACACCCGTATTGGACGGCAAAAGTCCAGTGAACAAACTGACTCGCGAAGGGTTGCATAGCGGAGCGTTGCAATAGGCTTTGGTGAAAGACACGCCTCGCTTGGCTAGCCTGTCGATGTTGGGGGTCAGAGCTTGCGGGTGCTCGCCCAAGTGCCCTACCCAGCTATTCAAGTCATCGATCGGGATGAATAGCACATTCGGCCTATCGTTCCCAATCAAGGGCATTAAAGAGAGGATAAAAACTATCGTTGAGCTATACGTCTTCAAATTTACTATACTTAATTTTAAGGTACCCGGCTTGCACCGCCGTCGTCGCACAAAAGCGTGAGATCGCCCGCTACCGATTTGCTGTTACAATAGTTGTTCATGAATTCCATTCCTACTTGCGAGTAACATAAACGTAGTAAGCGCTGAGAATAGTGCTTCCCGTTCCACTCCCCCTGTGACCATCGCTTCCCCTAAACCAAGTGTGCAAAGCGATGGGTCCCTTGTCCAGCTTGGCCGTGAAAATAACTGAAGTGTCATTGGGTCCAACCGGTTTCGTTTCTCCCTCGAACCCGTAAGGACTTTTTTCACCAATACTCATGTGATGGTAATTGCTCAGATAAAAGCTAGCCTGGGTAATGGGTATGGCGCCCTGACCTTCCTCCGAGGGCGCGGTGAGTGGACGGTCGATTTCCTTGGGCCAACGGCGTAGCTCGAATTCATATTCTCCGGCCTCGGCAACTTCCAGCATCCAATAGCCACTCTTATGCTGACCAACGCGAATCTGCCTCTGCTGGTCGATGAAGACATCTAGCCATTCGCAACCCGTCAGGCGGGAGGGATTCTCATGATCGCTTCCAATAATCACTCTTTGCACTTCATTGGCCTTAGGGCCGACATCGGCCCACCATTCGTCCAAACGATTTCGCATCTTCTCTAGAACATCAGGATGTTTATCGATCACATTAGTTTTCTGCAGAGGATCAGTCTCAAGATTGTAAAGCTCGCGATCTTCCAAAAGTCGCCAGCGTTTCCAGAGTACTTCGCCTAGATTCCTCTGCATTAGCGTTTGGGCGTAGGGTGTAGGATAGTTCACGAAACTGGGCATCCGGCTGTAATTGATTACTAGCATCCTATCTTCAGGAACGATCGCCTTTCCTCTCAAAATCGACGCCAAGCTCATACCATCGAACTTGGCGTCGTTAGGTATATCGCAAAGATCGAGCAGCGTGGGCAGTAAATCCTGTACTTGGGTCAGTCCATGTATATCCTGTGGGTTCATGAGGCCACCATTTGGCCAACTGATATAGCAAGGAACGCGATGCCCCCCTTCCCAGAGCTCGGTCTTCTGGCCTCTCATGCCCGCATTATAGTACCGTGGACCATGGGTGCTCCCATTGTCAGTCATGAAAAGAATAATCGTGTCGTCCCTCAGGCCTTCATCGGAAAGGAACTGTATCATCGAGCCCATGTTGGTATCAATATTGCGCACCATACCCAAGTAGTCCGCGAGACGAGTTTTCAAATCGGGATCCATGTCCCCAAATTCCGGTTGCCCAAGAATGTTGGCGATTGCCTTTTCATCTTCATCCTTAGCAACCAATGGTCCGTGTGGAGTGTTGGGCATAATGATCGCAAGGAAAGGGTTTTCATCTTGGGCAGCCTTCTTCATGAACGACATTCCCTCTTCAAAGAAAACGTCTGTGCAGTAGCCTTCATATTGCTTCCACTTCCCATTGTTCACATAGGTGTCGTCAAAGTAGTCATTACCCCAATAGTCGGGAACGGATCCTATGTGGGATGAGGGAAACCAAACTGTCTGATCGAATCCGCGATCCTCGGGCCTAAACGGATAGTTAGACCCCAAATGCCATTTCCCGAACAAGCCCGTTGCATAACCTGCATCACCAAAAAAGTTGGCTATAATCGGCACCTCAGGCCGCAACAATCCCCGGCCGCTACTCACATTGATCGCTCCATTTCGAGCTGCATCCAAACCCGTCATCAATTGGCCTCGCGTGGGAGCGCACATGGGAGAGACATGGTAGTCTTCCAAGCGGAGACTCTCGCTATGCAGGTGATCGAGGTGCGGAGTCTTAAGAATCGGATTTCCGTTAACTGACAACTCCGGGTAGCCCTGGTCATCGGTCATGACGATTATAATGTTGGGTTGCTTGGCCAGGGCCGCCATTGCGAGGGTCAGCGCTGCAAAAAAACAAATAGGACGTGTTAGCTGGTTCATAATAATATTCTTTCTGTATTGTTCGATTTTCCCGCTCAGCGGGACCACTCTATGCTTGGATTTTGAGCACTCGGAGATCGGCCGCTACCTTCAGTTCTCAACTTTGAATTTCGTTTTTAGTCGTTCAAGTTCCGTTTTCAGCTGAGTGATCGTCTCAGCGTATTTAGGATTACCATATTCGCTTTTCATTTCGGCAGGATCAAGCTCGCAATCGTAAAACTCCCACTCATCCACATCATCGAATTTGTAGTGAATAAGCTTATGCTTATCATCTGCGACGCCTTCGTGCGGCGGAACCCCATGATTCCAATAGTCTCCTCCCCTTCGGAAAGGATGATCCTCTTCGCGTTCACCATGGTAGAGATAATAGAACGTCTTTCTCCAATCTGACGGTCTCTTGCCTTTCAAAATTGGGGCGAGACTGCGCCCTTGCATATCTCTGGGTATGGCAACTCCCGCCATTTCAAGTAGCATGGGGGCGAAATCCAGATTGGAAACGATATCTTTGTTCACCTGCCCAGGAGAAGCCACCCCTGGCCACCGAATTATCAAAGGCGTTTTGAGGCACTCTTCATACATCCATCGTTTATCATACCAACCGTGTTCCCCAAGGAAAAACCCTTGGTCCGAGGCATAAATGACAATGGTATTTTCCGCCAATCCGCTTTCGTCTAAGTATTCAAGCATTCGGCCCACGTTTTCATCGATTGCCTTACTGGTTAGCAGGAAATTCTTAATGAAACGCTGATACCGCCATTGGGCACGTTCCTTGCCAGCCAAGTTGGCATTTAAAAAGGCTTCATTTTCCTCTTCGAAGTGCCCTCTAAACGCCTCGAGCTGCTCTCCTCTAATGCTCCTGAAATCCAGACTGAGATTTGAATCTGGCATATGCATCGCAATACTGGTTTTGTGTTTTGCCGGAGAGGAGCTGCGCCCCGAAAAATCATCGAAGAAATTTGAAGGTTCCGGCACTACAACATCATCCAGATCCCCAAGATGCCTTAAAGCCGGCTGGAAAGGCCCATGCGTCGCTTTGAACTGACTCATCAATAGAAAGGGCTTATCCGAATCCCGATTCTCAAGCCAATTGATAGAGCGATCGGTAACGACGTCTGTATTATATCCCTCGCGAACGACCGTTTCGCCATCTGCAATGAGTTCCGGATTGTAATAGCGACCTTGGCCTGGCATTACTTCGTGGTGGTCAAATCCAGTAGGGGCAGATTTTAAATGCCATTTGCCAATGATGGCCGTTTCATATCCCGCTCTTTGAAGCATTTTAGGGAATGTGGGCTGACTACCGTCAAAGGTGACCCAGTTGTGGATTTGCCCGTTAATGTGCGAGTACTTACCAGTCAAAACTACCGCTCGGGACGGCGCACAGATCGAATTCGTAACCAGGCACCGGTCAAAGCGAATTCCCTCACCCGCAATGCGATCGATGTTTGGCGTCGGCACGACTTTCGATAAAGGATGACCATAAGCAGAGATCGTCTGCCAAGTGTGATCATCCGAAAAAATGAAAAGGATGTTCGGCCTATCCCGCGACTGCCCGAATATAGCATTCCCTATAAGTATCCAAATTATTGATATAATACACAATCTGCTGTTTCTCATTATGGCCTTTCGTCCACTTTCCAGTTTTTGTTAGCATGCCTACCATAATGCGGATAATAGTCCCATTCTATAGGACCACCATTAACCCTTGGGTCCTGCGTTCGCTCCAAGTGGGCGAAAAGCCGCTTACGCAGATCCGCTTGAATCGACTCAAACCCCTTCAGGCCTGCTACGTTTCTCATTTGATGCGGATCGTTCTTCAAAACATACAGCTCCTCCGCGGAACGCTTGCCAAACGCAAGATGAGCCAGCTCGGCAACCCCATGATCGTACTGATGTTCAATCATATAGGTCTTCGTTGGCGACGAGTCGTATTCGCCAAACGGTATCAATCGATTGCATACCGCGGGATCGGGAGACCCTGCCGGCCAGCGACTTGGCTCGAAATTGTAGATATACATGTAGTTCTCGGTCCTTATGGCGCGGCAGGGGTATCCTTTTCCACCCGCCCGAGCCCCGCTGTGTCGCTCGAACCCAATATAAGCAGCATCCCAATTCGCGGGTTGCGGACTGGCAAATAGCTTCATTAAGCTCCTACCCGTCATCATTTGCGGAACTCGCACTCCAGCAGCCTTCAGAAAGGTGGGCGCCAAATCGCTTAGATTGACAGGATCGTCTACCGAACGCCCTGGATATTTTATGCCATTCGGCCAACGAATCGCCAGGGGAACGCGCGATCCGTCATCGTATACTGTGGCTTTGCCCCGCGGAAAGGGCATGCCATGATCGCTGGTAACCACTACAATGGTATTGTCCAAGATTCCGCGTTTTTCCAGGGACTTAATAGCCCGTTCAACCATGCCGTCGAAGTGTTCGACCTCGACTAGGTAGTCGAGAATATCGCTACGAACCAAATCGTTGTCCGGAAAAATAGGAGGCACCCTCACCTTCGCTGGATCCTTGCCCGTCGCGATTCCTGCTCCGTCTTCATACGCTCGATGCGGTTCACTGGTTCCCAGCCAAAAACAGAACGACTCGCCATCGTTCAACTGGGCTATGAAGTCTTCGAAATTTCCAGCGTAGTCCGTGTCACGTATGGCCTCGAATGGAGGCTCCAGCGTTCGGCCCGTGTAGGCAGGGCCCGCTGGATTCTCAGTTCGACCTCCTGGCTCCAGGCGCCCCGGGCCCCAGGATTTGCCCGTAGTCCCTACCTTATAACCGACTTTTTGAAGCTCTTCTGTATACGTCGCGAATTTCGCCGGTAACGTACTCCAAATATTAGCCGCTTCCTCCAATCGCCAAATCGGCTGCCCGGTCAAAATCGCGCTGCGTGAAGGGCCGCAAGTGGGAGCATCGCAAAAAGCGTGGGTGAAACGCAGGCCCTCATTAGCGACGCGATCAAAGGCAGGCGTCTTGATAACCGGATCCCCATTGACGCCTGTATGCCGGTAGGACTGATCATCCGAAATGCAGAACAAGATGTTCGGGCGGTCCGCCGCAACCAAAGAGGATACTCCTGAGATAAGGAACGCAAATATAGGTAGTTTCTTCATCAACTAAATTTGAGGTAGTTTTATTAGGGCACGAAAACCCTACCCTCGCATCGCGAGGTTCATGGCCCGAGTCTTGACTCAGGATCCAGCGAGGAACGAGCGATGTCCAAAAAAATGATCACGCCCACCCGTTATTATTTCAAAGTAAACTCAGGCATTTGCTTGAGGGCTCCACCTTCCATAGCGGACTCGTGGGCCAGGATACCAACGCAAGTGATGTTCGCTGACTCGGCTGCATTCGGGTAGGGCTCGCGCTTGTCCAACAAGGCACTCACGAATTCATGAACGAGGTGTGGATGCGAACCGCCGTGACCACCACCTTGAGTAAAAGACAAGTGCTGTTTCTCATCTGAATCGTAGACTCCACCACCTGTGAAGGGCTGGATTTCCTCGGGCAAAAGATGAGCATAATCAGGCACTTCAACCCGCTCCGGGATTTCAGGCTCCGGCTTGCCGATGGTATGGATAACCGGATCCTCGCCCTCAATCAGAGGCCATTCGTAGCTCTTCTTGGAACCGTAGGCATCAAAGCTCTCGCGATATTGTCTCGCCGTATTGTAAAGAGACCGTATTATCCGAGCAGACACATCGGAATCCTTGAACGTCACTTGACAGGATTCGATAGCGAAGGGCGAACCATGAATGGGAATCATCTCCTCGTGAATACGCCCTGAACCGAAGCAGGACAGCGTTTCCGCCCGATTCCGTTGCAGAGCCAATACAGGTCCTACACAATGGGTGGCGTAATGCATCGGAGGTAGCCCGTCCCAATAGCTAGGCCAGCCATCCATATCTTGCTGATGGCTCGACTGCAAATACTGGATACGCCCTAGCTCGCCCTTGTCGAATAGCTCTTTAACGAAAAGGAACTCACGACTATAGACAACCGTCTCCATCATCATGTAGGTCAGTCCCGTTGCTTCGACTAGTTCGCAGATTTGCTGGCACTCTTCTACCGAGGTCGCCATGGGCACAGTGCAGGCAACATGCTTCCCCGCTTTCAGCGCTTGGATAGAAAGTGGAGCGTGGCTGGCGATTGGCGTATTGATGTGTACCGCGTCGATATTGGGATCCTCCAGCAACTCGTCGTAAGAGGTGAAGCGCTTCGATAGTTCGATATTAAACTCGTCGCCCACCTTATTAAGTGAATCCTCACTCCGCTGGCAAATGGCCACGATGCTAGCGTTAGGGTGCTTCTGATAGATGGGTATGAACTCGGCTCCGAAGCCAAGTCCTACGAGGGCCACATTGATTTGGTGAGACATTAAATGGGGAAATTTGAGTATAAATTCTCTAATGAGCGAGGCATAAAGCCTTAACCGCCTGCAAAACACTACGTCCCTATCTTAACTGAATTACCCTGATTAAGCTTGTATTATTTCAGCAAAGAAATAGTATTTTATCGCCATTAAAATGCTTCAATCTCTTTTGCGAAATTTCCGTGACGGGGGCGAACTCTATCGTCTATTCGAACATATTCCCGATATTCTCTTTTTCGCGAAAGACTCGAATGGACGTTTTTTCATGGGGAATCAGCGGTTCGTTGAGCACTGTGGCTTCTCCTCTCTGCAAGAGATCGCCGGAAAGTCGGATTACGATATCTTCCCAAAACACATGGCTGAGAAATTCTCCATGGATGACCAAACCGTCCTCCACTCAGGCAAGCCCTTGCTACACTTAGTGGAACTCTTTCCGTCACGCGATCGACTTCCAGAATGGTACAACACTAATAAGTATCCAATTTTCGATAACAACGGAACGGCCTCCGCGGTGTGCGGAATTGTCCATAATTTCGAGGATTCCTTTGAAAACAATCAGGATCCGATCTTTAAAGTGGTCAACCTGATCAAGGACCGATTCAATCAAAGACTGAGTATACCGAATCTATCTAAGGAGGCCGGGATTTCCCAAAGGCAAATGGAACGCCTTTTCAAGAATCGCTTTAGCATTACCCCACGCGAATACATCATACGACTGCGCATTCTCATTGCCGCCGATCAACTGAGATTCACAATCAAGGGAATCACCGAGATCGCTCTCGATTGCGGTTTCTACGACCACAGTTCGTTTACACGCCAATTCAAACGCCATATGGGTCTTCGCCCCTTGGAGTTCCGCAAAAAACGAGAGAGGCTAAAGCCCGATTAAATAATCCAATGTCTGGCATCATCCTTACATTAATCCTTTATTACCAACCTACAATATATCGAAGACAGACAATCTTATTTCTGATTTATGGTGTTTAAGGATAAAGTCGCCCTGATTAGCGGAGCAACGAGCGGTGTGGGCAAAGCCAATGCCCTACTCTTCGCCTCAGAGGGAGCAAGAGTCGGCGATAGACACAGGCTGGAAACCTGCGCTACTCTTTTCGTCTTATGACCCTCACGCCCTTTCACATCGCTGTGGCCACACGCGACATTGAAGAATCCCGGGAATTCTACGCGAGAAAGCTCGGATTTCACGAAGGCCGCAGCACGGAGAATTGGATCGATTTCAACATGTTCGGGCACCAGTTCGTCACTCACCTAAATCCGGATCTTGGACCAGAGGGCAAAGTTCAGGCCCTATACAATCCCGTCGACAACCATGGCGTTCCCATCCCCCATTGCGGAGTGATCATGCAGTTTGAAGACTGGCAGCAGTTCGCCAAGCGGCTCGAAGGTGTAATCACCGAATACATTATAGAACCCTACATCCGCTTTAAAGGACTCCCCGGCGAACAAGGAACACTTTTCTTTGCGGACCCTTCGGGCAATGCCCTGGAGTTCAAAGGATTTCGAGATATCGAAACGGAACTGTTTAAGACATAAGAAACGCCTGGAGCTTGAAACTTGGTTTTCAGTTAGCTTTCAAATGATCGTGTAGGAGCGGGTTTATCCCGCAATTCGACCTACTCTCACAAACATCGCCGGATAAACCCACTCCTACACTAAATCCGACATCCCGTCTTGACCTAGTTAAGGATTGCCTCGCCCTTTCTGGTTAGCGAAAAAACGCAAACTCTATCTTTTCATGAAAAACGACCCTATTAAAAACGACCCTATTTCCTCCGGATTTCCCCGCCGCTCTTTTCTCAAAGGCATGGCAGCATGCGGACTTGTCGCAGCAACGAACCCTCTAAGCGTTTTAGCCGCCCATCATGGGAAAAAATCAAAAGTGAAGCTCGGCTACGACAATTTCGCTGTGAGAGCCATGAACTGGATGGTAGAGGACCACCTGAAGTATGCGGAGAAACTGAATATCGATTCGCTGTTCATGTCGGATCTCGATCACTTCAAGAGCCTCGACATGCTCTACCTACGCGATGTTCGCAAAAAGGCCGACGACCTGGGTATCGATATTCACGTAGGCACTTGGAGCATTTGCCCAACCTCCACCACCTTCAAAGACAAATGGGGGACCGCCGAGGAGCATCTTCGCCTCTCGATTAGAGTGGCCGAAGCTCTCGGCTCGCCAGTCATTCGCGTGATTCTCGGAAATCGTGATGATCGTTCAACTGAAGGTGGAATCATGGCTCGAATTAAGGACACGGCCGCCGTTTGCCGCGCTTGTCGTACCCAAGCCATAGATGCAGGGGTTAAGATCGCCATGGAGAATCACGCTGGCGATATGCAGGCCCACGAAGTCGTCATGCTGATCGAGGAAGCTGGTGGCACGTCCTACATGGGAGCGAATCTCGACGCCGGCAACGCGGCTTGGACTTTGGAAGATCCTCTTGAGAATCTGGAGATCATGGGTCCCTATGCGGCTACAACCAGCCTGCGCGACTCGGCCATCTGGCTTTCTCAAGATGGGGTCACTATCCAATGGACAGCCATGGGCAGAGGGAATGTGGACTGGCTCCGCTACTTCGATCGTTTCTATGAGCTTTGCCCCAATGTGCCCGTTCACATCGAAACGATTTCCGGCTTCAATCGCGAAATACCCTTCCTGACGGAAGAGTTCATGTCCCAGTTCGAAGACATGAATGCCGGGACTTTGTCCAGGTACATAAAGTGGGCCCGAAACGGTACGCCTCGCCAACCCTGGAAAGCACCGGTTGGCCCCAATGCGGATCGGGCTGATCACAACGTGGACAAAGCTACGCAAGACTATCAGAAAGCCCAAATCGAAGAGAGCATCCGCTACTGCAAATCAATCGGGCTAGGTATCAAGACGTAGTGTACGAAAATTGATAACAAACTCTAGTCGTCGAGTTATTCGTCCACATGGCGGACACATATTTCCTCTCGCCGATAGGAACGAGCAAAGCTTCTAACGGAATTGGGCATTGGCCGATTCGCATACAATTGGCGGACCCAAGATAATCCTCAATTCGAGGAGGAGATTCTACTATGCAAACGGAATGGCATCGAATTCTTTGCTTTCTGGAACGAGAACGGGGAGGCCTTTGCCCTATTCGAGAAGTACGATCTGCATCCGCAAATCTGGAAAACTCTCCAGTCACCCCAAGAAGATTCGCAAGAGGAAAAAGTTGAAACAGCCTTCAAACGGATGCTGCC
>DKNL01000113.1:6125-10708 GCA_002474325.1 Opitutales bacterium UBA7389 | reverse complement strand
GCCCTATTTGCTCTGTATCAATATCAATGGTATGGCTAACAAGGATACGCTTAAGCCCAAGTCGCTGGAGAATAAAATTCTACCGATTGGATCCGGCCTTTATGAGAAGAGAATGATCCAGGCGATCATCGAATCCGGATATGATGGTCCAATCGGAATCATCGATCATTTGGATGATCAAGATACGGGAAAAAGCCTGCGCGACAACCTCGCTGGTCTGGACTTATTCTAGGTTAAGCGCTCTAACTCAGGCCGTAGTCCGGTTTCGGTACATGCGTCGGCGTTGCTCTCTTACCCTCGCCGTCGCCTTTTCAGAACCATCGTGGTAGGATCTGAACCAGCGATCCCAGGGAGCATCAACGGTGCCGTAATTGCATTCGAAATAGCGATGATGCAATTGATGGTGGAAGTCTGCTGCGTCTACTACCACCTTGTCCTTCAACAGCAGCTTTTCAAATCCGGCGTGGGAAAAGGCCGGTCCCAGACATCGGCTGTATATGTGGACAAGGAAGATTATTGGATGCGATGGGATGACAAAGTGAACCAGCACGGAAGAAATGTAAATCAGATGCTCTACCGGATGCATCGACATGCCTGACCAAGGGCCTATATGGATATTCCGATGATGCAATCGATGCACGCTCTTGTAAAGCGGCGGCCAATGTAGCAATCGGTGAATAAGATAAAAATGCGACGAGGCAAGTATGGGTATAAACAGCAACCACAAAATGAATACGATTGGATGTTCGATTATGGAGAACACTGGGACCACTCCATTTCCCATTGCCCACAAGTAACCCGTTTCGTAGATCGACCAAATCGTCACTCCACTGGCTAGCGACCAGAAAATATTATCCCGCAATTGGCTACGGAAAGAGAACTTTCCGCTCTTCTCAAAATCCTCGTGAGCCAGGTATTTGAGGCGCTTTCCCTGACGTCGATAAGTGAACAAGTAGAGATGGAGCCCGCCGGCAATAAGAAGCATAATCAGGTAGTTGCGTAGAAACACAGGCAATACCCAACCCAAAGAAAGCGATCGCGAAACGGTCAGCTCAGGCAGCAAGTAGCGATAAGCCAAGAAAGCCATTACCAGGAAGAGGGCGTTGCGGGACAAGGTTACCCAACGCTTAGCAAGCACGGAAATTACTGCCTTGGGTTTCAAAGGCCAATCGAATAAGGGGGAAAAGATAACAGGCGTCTTGTGACTCCATGTATCCCCTCTGTACGATCGAGTATCGACAGAATTGCGGGAGGTTTCGCTGTTACTCGCGTCACTCAAAACGTTATTGTTGGCCGCCCTTCGCCTTCCAAGCTTCGAAGCGTTCCAGATGATCCGGATCTGTGGCAGGATAAAGTCCGATGATAGGGACGCCACGTTTTACCTCTTCGAGCACGAAGGCTTCATACTCTTCCATCGGTTCCGCTTCTTCGGCGATCTGATCCGCCATGTGGGCAGGTATTACCATGACGCCATCCATATCTCCAACGATAATATCTCCTGGATAAACGGGCACACCGCCGCAACTGATGGGTACATTCATATCCACCGCATGATGCTTGGTCAAATTGGTGGGAGCCGAGGACTTAGCGGTGAAAATCGGCATTTCCAATTGGCAGGCTCCTTCCGCATCTCGGACTCCGCCATCGGTAACGCAACCAGCAACGCCCCGCAAGAATGCTCTACGATCAATCCTAAATTTACCCAGCATTACAGACTAGCGAAAAACGCGATCATTTGGCCCCTGTCCAGAGTTATTTCACTACAGGAGCTAGCTTCCGCACCCAACCATCCCCTTTGGTTAGCAAATAGATTTCCCCTTCTCCATCGATTCCGAAACGAAGGTCAGCCCTTAATCCAGGATGGTAAGTATTCGGATAGCCAGCGACGTCGAGCAATTCCCTCTCTTCGCCATTGAATGAAAGGCGGAGCTCGGATATCTGGGCTAGCTTGCCCGGCTCTAAAACATCGGTTTCGATAACGAAAATCCGGCCTCGTACGATGTCGGCGAACAGATACTTACCTTTTAATGCATCTATCTTAGAGCCTTCGTATACGAACCCGCTACCAACGGCCCGGCCTTCGTCGTGGTCGTATTGGGCCACCGGCTCTACGAACACTTCTGGTCCCTTGTGAGGCCAATCGTATACAGGACCCACGTCAACGCCGTCTATATCGTATCCAGACGCGTAAGTACCCTCGCGAATACGCCAGCCATAGTTGGCGCCTTTAATCCCTATGTTTACTTCCTCCACTTCCTTTTGCCCGATCTCGGTGATATACATCTTACCAGATCGATCGAAAGAGAAGTGTTGGGGATGACGCAAACCGTAGGCCCAGATTTCAGGAGCAACTCCCGAACGAGAAACGAAAGGATTGTCCTCGTGAATTCCATACGCTTTTCCACCAGAAGTGTCTAACGGATCGATTCGCAAAATGGCGCCATGAGGGCTCGCTAATGATTGACCATAATCCATTGGGTCGAAGCCTGCCCCACCGTCACCTAGGGAGAAATAAAGGAGCCCATAATCTGAGTCGCCGGGTCTAGCCGCGGGATTAAAAGCCAGTGCTCCCGCGCTGTGATTCGCCGCGAACTGGCCAACTCGAAATAGCTCCCGGTGCTTTCCCTTAAAGGGGACTTCCCAGGGATCTTTGGTTGTCCACTCGACCAACACGCTTTCGTGGCTACCATTGTCATCCTCGTGATAGTCGGCCTCGCCAGATCCAGATACCGCGCTGAATGCGGTATAGAATTTTCCGTATCCAGGTTTTCCCTTCTTCGAAAATTCCGGGTGAAATACGAAGCCCGCAAATCCAGTTTCATTTGGCATCATGGATGCATCGAAGGAAAGCGGATAGTCGCGGTGATCCATGTAAAGCTGCGGGGATTCGCCATTCTCATCGGTGATGTACAAAGGGCCTCGCAGATCGTTGATAGCCAATCGACCCGATCCATCGCCCACGGGATTAAGGTACTGGATGCGAGCATAGGCATGGGTGGTCGCCCCTTCCACAATCGCGTCCGTGGTCTTGGGCAAACGAAACCGGTCAACGACACCTACCACAATGTCACCCTTCTCGATTGGCTCCTTAATGGGGCCCTTGAGCCCCTTGGGGAGCTTTTGAGAGAAAAGAGCAAGCACTGTGAAAGTTGAACAGACAACAATGAGCATAAGACGGGCGTATCGCATGATAGAGAGTCAATTAGAGTCTCGAACGTTGAATCATAAATTTGGCCGTGGGGCAACTCAGACGTACGAGCGACGGATTCTCATTTGATCGGGAGCTAGCTTAAATCGGCGCCTATTTCCCTACCTGTACCGCGATGGGCTCCAGCCCACCCAGCGCTTGAAGAGCGTGGAAAAAGTAAAGGGATTTTCATAGCCGACCGCTCGAGCGATTGAATCAATTTTATCGTCCGTAGAGCTCAGTAGGTATTTGGCTCGCTGGATACGGAGGAACGTTAGGTGCTGCATGGGGCTCCTTCCATAGCGGCGTCGACACAGCCGACGTAAATGCTCCTCGCTCACGTGGGCGAGCCCAGCCATCTCGGCCAAATTCCATCTCCTATCCAGTTGAGGCTCCACCTGATTCCAAAGCTTCCATAAGCGATCATCGTAATCCTGTGGCTGAGCGAATCGTAGGGCGTATTGGTGGATCAACTCCACCCAATGGCCCAGAGTTCCCGGCGCTCCGGATCCCGAGGCCTCCGCATACAAGCCTTCTGTGGCTGCCTTCATGGGAGCGTAGTCATAAGCCTGCAGCACTGGCGAGTTCTGGGAAACGATCGGTTTTTGCTCGCGCGACTCCAGGTAGCGTACCCAACAGAATTCCCAAGGAGCGTCTTCACGGCAGCGAAAGGCATTCTGAACAAAGGGCGGCAAAAGACAGGCTTCCCCGGCTCCCAATGACTTCCAAACCCCATCGACCAACACGTTTCCTTCTCCCCCAAAACAAGCCATCATGTAAGAGCCTGACTGGTACGATCGAACAATCTCAAACGGATAACGGGCCCAGAATATTCCAACGTGGGCAATGTGATGCTGCTTGAGCAAAGGACACACAGGACTCTCCGACATCCAGGGCCGATCCTCAACTTCGTCTGAACGGGTGAGAATAAAGCGGGAATCACCCAATATTTGGACGTCCTTCGATTCCTCAAGCAAACGGTCGGTTGATATCATCACTAAGCCTTTGAATTTGTAGGACTTCCGATAGAATCGGATACAGCAATTCTTTAACTAGGCATTCTGCCGGCATTGTCCATGTTGATTTTCGATAGGTACTTGTTGATGGATTTCCTTTGCGAAGGAGACGCCGCGTTTCACAGTAGCTTCTTTCCTGGACCGCCCCTGCCCAACCTACTTACACCTAGACAATGCAAATCTAATCAAAGGCAAGAAGGCCCCGTTCAGTCATCCATCTTGCAACGAGCACCCAATATAGAGGCGCAATTGTACTCCCTTCTAACAGCATAATTCATGTCAGAAACGGTAAGAAGATTCATGCAAGCTACCGATGTCACCAAGGACAAGGACCCTTGGGCAACGGTAGAATGGCTATCCAACGATGAATTGGTTGAGGC
>DKNL01000113.1:0-5736 GCA_002474325.1 Opitutales bacterium UBA7389 | reverse complement strand
CATAGGCATCCGACTCGCGAGGAGATCATCTACGTCGTTTCCGGGAAAGCCGAACAGTGGGTGGAAAATGAATACCGGATACTCAAAGCCGGCGAAATGGCTCTAATACCGCAAGGCGCGGTGCATGGCACTTACAATCCCTTCGATGAGGATGTTACCTTCCTTGCCATCCTATCTCCGTTGAGCGGAGGCGAACCGAACATTGTCGATGTTTCCGAAGAGGCTCCCTGGAAAGACCTCCGCGAAAAACACGAACGACCAAAGACTAAATAGGAAAGCTTCCACAACAATCCACCACTCGCTTTTCACCATTAACAATTAAATACCATAATGCCAAATCCCTGGACTGGAAAAGGAAACCCTTATACTCGACAAGAAGTTCGCGACCGCTTGCAGGCCGCCCTTGACCGCGGCGAGGCCATCATCGCCGCCGGAGCTGGAACAGGCATCAGCGCCAAGTTCATCGAGAAAGGCGGGGCCGACTTGCTCATCATCTATAATTCTGGCCGCTTCCGCATGTCGGGTCACGGATCCACTGCCGGTATGATGGCTTATGGCGATGCAAACGCTGTGGCCATGGAGATCGGGGAATTCGAGGTTCTTCCCGTAGTCGAGGAAATCCCTGTAATCTGCGGTATTCACGGCTCGGATCCAAGACGCCGCATGTGGCATTGGTTGCTCAAGGTGAAGGAAATGGGATTTTCCGGTATCAATAATTTTCCTACACATTGTATCGTGGACGGGCACTTTCGCAACGTGCTTGAAGAAACTGGCATGCCCTTCCAAAAGGAAGTGGAGACCGTAGCCATCGCCAGTAAGATGGATTTATTCAGCATTGTCTATGTGGCAAAACCTGAAGAAGCAGCCGCTATGGCAGAAGCTGGAGCGGATGCCGTGATCGCTCATGTTGGAACAACGGTGGGCGGATCCATTGGCGTTACGGGAGCAGTTTGCTCCATGGAGGATGCCGCCGCACGCTGCCAGGCGATATTCGATGCTGCTCGAACGATCAATCCCAACATTTTTCTTCTCTCTCACGGCGGTCCCATTAACACGCCAGAGGACGCCACGCAAATAAACCAGATGACGGACGCCCAAGGATTCGTGGGAGCCTCCAGCCTCGAACGCATGGGAGTCGAAGAATCCCTGACCAACCTAACCCGAACCTTCAAGCAGATCCCGGTCGAGCGCAAATAGCTCGCGTCGAAAATCTTTTCTTGCGACGATCCTGAAAATCTTAGCCACCATGAAAATCTACCTCAGCTCTATCGCGGCACTTGTTCTTAGCACCCTTTGTGCGCAAGCGGCCGAGCCAATCCGCGTATTCATTCGGGCTGGTGAAAAGACCCACGCTCCCGGAGCCCACGAACATCCGCAATTTCTAAAAAACTGGACCACCTTACTCGAGGCCCGAGGCGTCGAATGCGATGGCGCGCTCGAGTTCCCAACCCAGAGCCAACTGGAAAATACGGACGTTCTCGTTCTGAACGCCAAAGAAGCTGGCAACATTTACGGCGAAGAGCGAACGCGCCTGGAAGGCTTTCTAAAGCGAGGCGGCGGCTTGGTCGTCATTCACGCGGGATCGGTGTCTCGCGATCCCGACTGGTACAAGAGCATCGTAGGAGGATCATGGAGACACGGAACGACCAAGTTTCTAGAAGCTCCCATGAGCCTCTACTTCACGAATATACCAAACCCGATTACCAAGGACATTTCCAATTTCGATCTCGAAGACGAGATCTACTACGACATGGACATCCATCCGGATGCCACCATCCTCGCAACCGCTTATACGCCCAAGGCGATTGATACGAAAGGTAGGGGAAATCAAGAGGCCCAACAGCGAGCCGCCGAGTACGTAGCCAAACACAAGGGCGTCAACATCTACGATATCCAGCCGCAGATCTGGACCTACGAGAACGAGCTTCCCGGCGGAGAGCGTTACCGGGCCTTCGTTCACATCCCAGGTCATTGGAACAAGAATTTCATGCATACCGGCGTCAAGGCCATGATCCTGCGTGGCATAGCTTGGGCTGCCAAAAGAGAAAATGTGGATATGCTCTGCCAGGATGATGAATTAGGGGATAATCTCATCTACGTCGAGGGCGGCGTGCCCCGTCCGGAAAAGCTTCCGGATTACTTGAATGTCCATCCGGATTTTGAAATCTCCCTCATCGCCTCGGAGCCGCTTATCAATAATCCCATGAACATCAATTGGGACGAGAAAGGTCGCTTATGGGTAGCTGAAACTCCGGAGTATCCAAACGGTTTGAGGGAAGTTAACGTTCCCGCTTGGATGGACTCCGGCTCACTCAAGCCTGGTGTTTATGACCGGGATCCACTGGATCGGATCAGTATCTTGTACGACACGGACGGTGACGGCGTTATGGATGCCAAAAAGGTTTTCGCAGATAATATCGAGTTAGTTAATAGCTTCGTTTTCTACAAGGATGGCGTCATCGCCGCGGCCGCTCCCGACATTTGGTATTTCGAAGACACCGATGGGGATGACATCGCCAACAAGCGAACTAAGCTCTACACGAATCTCGGAATCCGGGACACCCACGCGGTCATCAACAATTTTCACTATGCCGCCGATGGCTGGATCTACGCCACTCATGGGTATTCCGGTTCTGAAAGCGTAACCTCTGGTGACGGTTCCAAGAGTTTCGGAAACATTACTAATGGCGTCGTGCGCTTCAAGCCAGACGGGAGCGCTATGGAACAATACGCTTCCCGACGTGGAAATAGTTGGGGACTGGATACAACCATGGAAGGTGAAGTGCTCTATACTCAGCCAACAACCGGCAATCCCTTGGTTCATGTCGTTTTGCCAGAAAGCATCTTGGCTGAAGGCAAATTACCAGGCTTGAGTGGAACCCATGGCCTTCTTCCCGGGGAACGTACATATCCCTCCATGGAGTGGAAACAGCAAGCCTACGTTCAAATCGACCAAGTTGGTCGATACACTGCCGGAGCTGGCACGGTCATCTATGAAGGCGGAGCTTGGCCAGAAAAATGGAATCACAGCTATTTCATCACAGAACCTACCCTCAATATCATCGGCCACTTCTTCATGGAGCGAGATGGCGTTAGCTTTACCGCTTCAAAACAAGCTAACCGGGAGAAAACCGAATTCATCACCAGCACCAACCTATGGTTCCGCCCCATCGAGGCCATGATTGGACCGGATGGAGCCATGTATCTGGTCGATTTCTGCAATCAGGCCATTATTCACAACGACACAAGAGGACCCGTGCACGGTCCCGCCAACGCGGCTGTTCGTCCCGACCGCGACCACTACTACGGACGCATCTGGAAGGTTCAGCACAAGGATGCAAAGGCCATTCCTCCCGTCTCTCTGGATCGCAACAACGTCGTCACCTTGAAAAAGGCTGCAGAGAGCCCCAATGAACAAATCCGCAGCACCGCCCAGCGGTTGCTACAAGAAAACCACGGCATCGGGACCGACTTCGTTGGTAGCGGAGCTGTCAGAGCTTACGAGGCCGCAAAATCGGAAAACGATCCAGCCGCCATTGTGGCCCAGGCTCGAGCGGTCAAGGACGATTGGACCCTGTCTGCTTTGGTGGCAGCATCCCAAGATAAGGCGATCGAAGTAATCGAAGCCGCGTTGAGTTCAACACCTACCGATTCGCTACTCGTATTCGCCACGGCCTTGACCCCAACCGCTCTTACGCAAGGAGACGCCGCTCAAAACGCTGCTCGCCTCCTTACCGCGTGTGGCAACGCCGGTCCATCGGCAGGGCCCATCGCTGGAGCCGTCCTTAGAGCCTTCGCCGATAATGTCGAAAACCCTCCGAGTCTAAACGCCTCTTTGCGTTCTGCTCTCGCTTCGCTGCTAGAAAACGAAAATACACGCATCCTGGCATTGCCCGTAGCCATCCTTTGGGACCGTAGTGGCATTCTCTCATCGCAAACGGGAATCCTTACCCAGGCTCTGATCGAGAGTCTTTCCCTGTCGGGGCTCCCAGATGATCAGCTTATACAAATTGCCCGTAGCTTGGTCAGTATTCGAGAGAAGAATACATCGATTCTTCCAACAATTATTGGACTTCTCCAATCGGACAGTAGCGAATCCTTAAAGGAAGGAATGCTAGCAGCATTAGGCTCAGTTGGTGATGAAGACCTCGGTCAAACTTTAATAGACCAATTCGGCAGCCTTGAAGGCACCATTAAGCTCAAGACCTTCGATCAGATCGTCAATAGAGCTCCCTGGGCTATTCAGTTGCTCAAAGAGATCGATAACGGCCGATTTACTCCGGCCGATTTAGGGCCCGGTAATATCGCCCGCCTTCGCCACCACCCGGATCGCAATGTTGAACGGGCCGCTCATCGACTCTTTGCCCGCATCGCTCCGGTAAGCTCGGAAAAGGACGATCTCATCGCAGAACTTTTGCCCGAGGTCGACAGGCCTGGAGACCCCGAAAAGGGCAAGTTGCTCTTTGCAGCATGCTCTGTGTGTCATCAACTTGGTGAGATCGGTACAGATGTTGGCCCCTCTCTCGATGGTATGGGTTCTCATGGGGCAGCCGAACTTCTTGGCCAAATCCTGGATCCTAATCGCGAGGTCGAAGACACCTATTTCGCCCATAATATCACGACTAAGGGTGGCGAAACGCTAGTCGGCGTCATCGCTTCGGAGAACAATGCTTCCTTAACGCTGGCAACGCAGTCCGGAGTCCGGGAGATCGCCAAGTCGGATATCGCTAAACGCGAAAACACGCGCCGGAGCCTAATGCCGGAAGGATTCGAAGCTCTTGGGGCCGCGGGCTTACGGGACTTGCTAGCTTTCATCGTGGCCCAGGCTGGTCCCGAGCCGACGGCGTCGACGAAACCTGCACCCATACTCCACAAACCAAAGTGGCCACCTCCCATTCCCGCTACACCCGTCAATTGGGAAAAGGGTAAGGCATCCGTTCTAATCATCGGTGGAGGCTCGTCCCACAAATTTCACGAGTTCTTTGGAAAAGCCGATTCCGCCGCTCTCGAAACCGCAGGACTGACTACGCACTACACGGAAGACAATGAGCAAGCTATCGAGGAGCTTGCCAACGCCGACGCAGCCATCATCAGCGTTAACCGGACTGGCTTTGACACACCAGAATACCGCAAAGCTCTGATGGATCGTATCGATGCGGGCAAGGGAGTCATCATGCTGCATCCAGGAACTTGGTACGGATACAAGAATTGGCCCAATTTGAATGCCAAGGTGGTTGGCGGTGGCACTCGTGGACACGACAAGCTTGGGCCCATGGGTGTCCGTATTGTCAACCGTCGTCATCCCATAATGAAGGGGGTTTCCAAGGAATTTGAATTGGTCGATGAGCTCTACATGATGAATCGCGGTGGGCATCCTGAGGGAGCCGCCAAGATTCGAGTGTTAGCGGAAAGCAGCGTAAGCGTTAAATCAGGCGATCGCCATCCCGTAGTATGGGTTACTGAGCATCCAAAAACGCGAATCGTTGGCATCACTTTAGGTCACGACGAACGGGCCCACGGACATCCCGACTATCAGAAAATTTTGGCCAACGCCGCCAAATGGGTAGCTCGCAAGTAGAGCTAACCTCCATTTGTTGAATTTTGCTTCGGTCTCGGACGGGCTTGAAAGACCTACCGAGGCCGATTTTCTAGTATATCCTGGTGTGCGGCTGATCTCCGAGCGGCCAACATAAAACATCAAACACGATGGCCGCTTGGAGATCAGCCGCTACCTTC
>DKNL01000134.1 GCA_002474325.1 Opitutales bacterium UBA7389 | reverse complement strand
TTTATGCTTCACTACAATTTTCCGCCATTTTCCGTTGGTGAGTCTGGCAGATTCGGATTCACGGGACGAAGAGAAATTGGTCACGGTGCCTTGGCCGAGAGGTCCCTGCTGCCTGTCGTACCCGCTGAAGACCATTTTGCCTACTCAATTCGAATTGTCTCGGAGGTTATGGCTTCCAATGGTTCCACTTCGATGGCTTCTATTTGCGGTGGCTGCTTGGCTCTCATGGACGCTGGCGTGCCAATCGCTGATCCGGTTGCCGGCATCTCCTGTGGTCTCGTAACCGAAAACGATGACGAAGGCAAAATCGCTAAGAGCGTTATCCTTACAGATATTCTTGGCGAAGAAGACCACTTTGGCGACATGGATTTCAAGATCGCGGGAACGCGTAACGGCATAACCGGCTTCCAGCTCGATCTGAAGATTAACGGTTTGCCTTTCGACTTGGTGAAAGATTCTGTCGCCCAATCTCGGAAAGCCCGTCTGGCAATTCTCGACTCCATGGCAGAGGCCATCGATAAGCCTCGAGAAAACGTTAGCGAGAACGCGCCTAGAATTACCACTATTCAAATCAATCCTGAAAAGATAGGCGCTCTGATCGGCCCAGGCGGTAAGAATATCCGTCGGATCGTGGAAATCACTGGAGCTCAAGTCGACATCGACGAAGACAATAGCGGCAAGGTCAACATCTACGCTACCAGCGAAGAAGCCATGCATCGGGCGATTCAAGAAATCGACCTCGCGTGTGGCGAAATCGAAGAAGGAAAAATCTACCGTGGAATCGTCAAAGGCGTTAAGGAATTTGGCTGCTTCGTAGAAGCCCTACCCGGCCAAGAAGGACTCGTCCACATTTCCGAACTCGCCGATTTCCGCGTCAAACGCACTGAGGATGTATGCAAGCCCGGCGACGAAATGGTCGTAAAATGTATTGGCATCGACGAGAAAGGTCGCGTACGCCTCAGCAGGCGAGCCGCCCTTGAAGAGCTTGAAGCTCGGAAAGCGTCTAAAGAAGCAGAATCGGCCGATTCTGAAGCCGACGAGGAAGAAGCCACCGAAACGGCGTAAACGAGCCATTCATCGATTATTCTCAACGAACGAGGCCAGAGTACTCTACTCTGGCCTTTTTTCTGATCTTAGAAGCTTATGAAGATCCTTATCACCAATGATGACGGTATCCACTCTCCGTTTCTCTACTCATTAACAAAGGCCATAGCTGATAGCCATGATACGATCGTGGTCGCGCCCTACGATGAACAGAGCTGGATTGGGCGAGCTATGACCATAAAGGGCAGAATCGACCTCGCTGAAGTCCACGACTTATTCCCCTGTCCCGCTTTTAGCCTGACGGGTACGCCTAGCGATTGCGTCAATATTGGACTGGGCTACTTGTGTCCAGAACCCCCAGATCTAGTTCTTTCTGGTATAAACATTGGGCACAATGCGGGTTTGAGTTTCGTGGCCTCCTCCGGAACTATCAGCGCGGCACTTGAGGGAGCTCTGCACAATATTCCCGCGATCGCCGCATCTATGCACCTTGTTCCCGAACGCTTCCAACTCATCAACCATACTAAACGGGACCTAGATCCTGCCATTCAAACTCACGTCGATCAGGCCTCCTCATTTCTTTCATCGTTTTTAGATTCGTTTCTCGAAAAGCATAATCCTCAGTACGGACAAGTTCATTCGATCAATTTTCCAAATGACAACATGGCTGAGGCTCAACTTGTTAAAACTAGAACCGCTCACACCGTCTCGCAGCCACTATTTGAACGCGTCGGCAACCAATTTGAATTCCACTATAAGCCATTGGAAACGCATAAAACTCACAGCAGCCCAACTGACCGAGAAACCGTAGACGAAGGGAATATTAGCCATACTATATTCGATTACGCTAACTTGTGCAAGTAGTCGTTTTTAACATACGAAGATACAAATTGCCTGAAGCTATTGACAGCGAATTCCACTCGGATTAGGAGCAGCGACCTACAACCAAAATCATGAAGCCCGAGCAAAAACCTAAACGACCATTTTTTTCGTCCGGACCTTGTAGCAAGCGTCCAGGCTGGTCCCCGACTAGCTTAGAAGGTGCCCTCGTGGGAAGATCCCATCGATCAAAAGGAGCCAAGGCACGGATTAAGGAAGTGATCGATAGATCGAAATCGATTCTGAGGATACCGGAAGATTACGTCTGTGGCATTGTACCGGCGTCCGATACAGGTGCACTGGAAATGGCTCTTTGGAACCTTCTAGGGCAAAAGGGGGTTGAAATGCTAGCTTGGGAATCCTTTGGACTCGGATGGGTAACGGATGTCGAGAAGCATCTCAAAATTGACGATGTCACAACCCGTATAGCCGACTATGGCGAGCTCCCGGAGCTCGACAAAGTCGAGTTTTCCAAAGATGTTGTTTTCAATTGGAACGGAACTACTTCTGGAACCAAAGTACCGAACGGGGATTGGATACCCGAAGATCGAGAAGGACTGACTATCTGCGACGCCACCTCAGCGGTATTCGCGATGGATCTGCCTTGGAGTAAGCTGGATGTCGTTACCTGGTCCTGGCAGAAAGTGATGGGAGGGGAAGCGGCCCATGGCATGATCGTTCTCAGTCCGAGAGCAGTGGAAAGAATAGAAAGTTATTCCCCTCCTTGGCCGCTTCCGAAAATTTTTCGTCTGGCGAAGAAAGGAAATCTGATCAAAGGCATATTCGAGGGAGCGACGATCAATACCGTCTCGATGATTTGCGTAGAAGACGCCTTGGACGGACTTCTTTGGGCGGAAAGTATTGGCGGGTTGGATTCGCTTATCGATAGATCCAATAAAAACCTAAGTGCGGTAGAAAATTGGGCAAGAGATCGAGATTGGGTCGATTTTCTGGCGAGCGATCCGGCCGAACGATCCAACACTTCAATTTGCTTGCGAATCACCGATCCTTGGTATCAATCGCTATCTAGCGAAGAGCAGCAAAAGAAGGCCAAGCAACTAGTGGCCTTTATCGAGAACGAAGGGGTCGCCTACGATTTTGGATCCTACCGAGATGCTCCTCCAGGGATACGAATTTGGGGCGGAGCGACAGTCGATTCGAAAGATACTGAAGCACTGCTCCCCTGGATTGATTGGGCGTATCAGGAAATCAAGAACAGCTAGCTCTCTTTAAGAATTGGTTTTTTATCCCAAGGCAGAGGTACGCTAATAGGAGTTTCGTCCCATACTTCATAAGGGTAAAAAACCTTACCGGGATTCAATATGCCTTGTGGGTCCAAGGCGTTTTTTATCGCGAGCATCGCGGCGATTTCCGCCTCAGACCTGGCGATCCTCAGAAACGGAGACTTGGCCAATCCGATACCGTGCTCTCCTGAAATCGTTCCACCTAATCGGACTACCGTTCTCATTAAATCGTTAACTGCTCCCTCCGCTCTAGAACTCTCTCCGGAGTCTGCTCGATCGAACATTATGTTGACGTGGAAGTTTCCATCAGCGGCATGCCCGAACGTTGGCATCGGCAGCTTCCAGATATTGCGTAGCCGCTTGATCTCATCAGACAACTTTAGCTGACTTTCCAAGGGCACGACAATGTCTTCATTAAGCTTGTCTTCCCCTAATGCGAACATTGCTCCACTGCACTTCCGGCGAACTTCCCAAAGATTGTCTGCCTCGTTTTCATCACGGGCTGCCTTGAATGCCAGGGCCCAATCATCGGCCCACTTTTTCACGGACCACTTTGCTCTTCTAAGCTCGCTAGCGCTACCATCAAATTCGATGAGCAATAGAGGCTTGCCACCAACTTTTTTAAATGGACGAATGCCCGCTATCTCCTCTGCGCAATAAACGGATTCTTGATCTAGATACTCGAGAATAGAGGGAGTCAACCCACTCTTCAGCATCGATCTCACTGCCCGTAAAGCTCGCTTTTCCGAGGAGAAAGCCGCCACGCTCGTCCAGGTTAATTCTGGTTTTGGCAATAGTTTTAAAACGGCATTCGTTATAACGCCCAGCGTTCCTTCACTTCCTATCCATAAATCGCGAACATTGTATCCGGTCGCAAACTTCTTGTACTCTCCACCCCAGGTCACTTTTTCGCCATTTGGTAGAAAGCCCTCCAATGCGACAACAAAATCTCGGGTAACCCCATACTTCGCGCAGCGCATCCCTCCGGCATTGCAGGCTATATTTCCTCCAACGGTGCAGTATTTCAATGAAGATGGATCCGGAGGATAGAAGAGGCCCTCCTCTTCAGCCTTTTTCTGCAACACGCCTATAACAGCCCCCGGTTGGGCAATCGCCATAGATTTTTCTTTGCGTATCAATATGCGTTTCATCCGAGACGTATCCAACACCCAACCACCATTAACCGGACTGGCAGATCCTGTTAGCGAGGTACCCGCTCCACGGGTCGTAACGGGAATCCGGTAACGGTTTGCCAAACGAAGCGTGGTTTGTACATCCTTTTCCGATCGGGCTCGAATAAGGGCATCATATTCAAAGGATAGCTTACTGCCATCGAATGACGCCATAAATTTTCGGGCACCCTCCCTGAATACTTTTCGCGGACCCAACGATTTCAACAGTTCACTAGTCCCTTTCTTCCGCCTATTTGGATTTGTTTTCATTATACACTAATCTTCCGATTTTCTACCTTGCCCTCTCTTAAGCAACGCGTCGAAAACCTCGTTCACTTCTTCCATCCTTAAACATTTTAGAATCGTCAAATAAAGGCTGGTTCCGACCACCACTGATATCAGCAGAGTTATCAATGAGTTTTCGCCAAAAGATCCGACTCTGGACAATCCCGTTTTCACCGCCACAAGCGCCAATAGCATAAACAAACCGATGACTATGTATTTAGCTATGGCAGAAGCGATGGCTTTCAATCGAATACCAAGGCTTTGACGAGCCAAAACTCGATGCATGTATGCCGCTTGAACCACAATCGCCGTATTGCTCGCTATAACCAAACCCTCGATACGATTGAGAAACTTCAACAATGCTATACTCAATACGATGTTTACAACCAGGGCGATTGCAGAGCCCCGAACCGGGGTCTTAGCATCCTTAATAGCATACAATGCCCTTGTCTCGATCGAGACGAAACCATAGAACGGCATTCCAGCCGCGCAGATCATCAGTATCGGGACGAGGGCTTGCGTATCGGATTCTTCAAACGCTCCTCGTTGAAATAGAGTCGTGATGATTTCCGGAGCAAGGATCATAATTCCCAATGCGGCGGGAATCGTTAACATCATCGATAGCGATATTCCCTTGAGGTACATTTCACCATAATTGCTCTCATCCCCACGAGCGATGGAGCGTGACATCACGGGAAATACCACAGTGGCAATCGCCATCGTGAATATACCCAATGGTAATTCCACCAACCGGTTAGCCAAATATATTAGTGTCGCTCCCGAATCATTGAAATCTAAGGCCAACAATCGCGAAACCACCACATTAAGTTGATACGAAGCCACCCCAAAAATACCTGGGAGCGTCAATAGCAAAACCGATCTAAGCCGACCGGAAACGGAAAAATCGAAACTTGGTTTCCAACCCTCTCTAGCTAAGGCGATTCCAGGAACGATTAATTGAAGTAGGCCGCCTACCAATACTCCCAAGCACAGGAAGAGCATCTTTTCATCTTGGCTTTCCGCAAGCCACCAACCGCCTGCACCCAAAAAGAGCATCATACTGAAATTCAGCCAAATAGCAGTCATGGCCGGAATACCAAACCGTCCCAGCATATTCAATACGGCTGACACGATTGCAGCTAAGCAAACCGGTATGATGTAGGGGAACACCAGTTTCGCGAGCCGTGCCCCAATTACTCTATTATCCTCAGTCGAAACAGACTCCAGCCAATCGAAAATGCCGTAAGCGACAAGAGCCAACGCCACGCAGATCAGCAGAAGCCAAGACAGTGTTTTGTTGAGCAACTTGAAGACCGCTTCCTTCCCATTGAATTCCATCTCTTCCGATAGATTCGGCATCAAGGCAGCTGCCAGCGCTCCTTCCCCAAGCAAGCGACGGAACAGGCTGGGGAGCGCAAATGCCGCGGTGAAGGCAGAATTAAGCAGACTAGTTCCGAAAATTGCGGTGATCATCACATCCCGGAAGAGACCGAATACACGCGATAGCATCGTCATCGCGGATACCAAGCCCATCTGCCCCAGCATTTTAGACATTGCCTAGTTGACAGCCAAAGAGGGCTTTCGAGCAAGACATTTGGCTACAAATCCCATTCTCGACGTTGACAGACTTCGGCACGATTCTAGCTTTCCAATCCCTAGACACCTTCAAACTGCCCTAATGGCAAACGCTGCTAATTGTGAGAACATACCGATCAAACAGCTGACTCAGTAGCGATACTATTCCATATCATGAATTTAATTGAAACCTTGATCGGCAAACTCCAGGCCCATCCTAAACGATTCGTTTTTACCGATGGTGCCGACCCTCGGGTATTGCAAGCCGCCAGGCAAATCGTTACACGCAAAATGGGAATGCCCATACTCCTCGGCGACCGCAGCCTAATTAAGGATAACGCGGCCAAGCTAGGGATAGCCATCAAAGGGATGCGGATCATCGAGCCAGCCCGAAGCAGCGACATCGATTCCTTTTGCCAAGATCTCAAGTCGATGCCGAAATTCCAAACGCTTTCGGAAAGCGAACTGCGCTCCAAAGTCACGGAATCGCCGATCTTCGCCACGCTGATGTTGCACCGCAATCAAGCTGAAGCCTTGATATCCGGAGCCACCACACGTGCTTCCAGTGCATTGCGAGCCCTGTTTCAGATCATTGGTACGCAACCCGGAGTAAAAACCGCGTCTTCACTTCTCCTGATCGATATGGAAGCCAAGGAAGTGGGTATTCACGGTGCCTTATTTATGGGTGACTGCGGGGTCATACCCAACCCGGACTCAGAGCAGCTTGCGGATATCGCGATTACAACCGCTTCTCTAGCTTTCCACATAACCGGAGCTCGACCAAAAGTCGCTATGCTGAGCTACTCTACCCATGGCAACGCACGCCAACAAGGAATTGCAAAGATTCAAGAGGCGACGGCCATTGCTAAAGAAAAAGCCCGAAAACTAGACTTACATATCGATATTGATGGCGACCTCCAGGTTGACGCAGCTCTCGATCGAACCACCGCTTTAATAAAAAATACTGGGAATAGTCCAGTAGCTGGACAGGCCAATATCCTAATATTCCCGGATCTTAATAGCGGCAACATCGCCTCGAAGATGATTCATCTATTGTCCGGCGCTAACAAATACGGGCAAATCATCATGGGATTGAACAGCCCTGCCGCTGAGATCAGCAGAGGTGCCACGGCCCACGATATTCTCGGGGCTGCCGCAATCGTTGGATGCCAAGCTATCGATCATCGATTGCTGCTGGGAGCAACCATAATTCGAAACTGAAGACTGTTCGCTTTCAAATAGAGCCCATACCATGAACGCACGTTCCCTTAAGACGCGTCCCAAAAACGATACAACCCATCGTATTTTCGTCGCGGGTACCAGAATGAATGACGGTAAGACAACTACTTGCCTCGGTCTGTTTGCAGCTCTTCAGCAAAGGTATGAAAAAGTGGGCTTCATTAAGCCCGTTGGGCAGCGCTTCGTAAAAATTGACGGTCAATTGATCGACGAAGATTCCGTGCTTCTGGAAAAGATCTACCGAGTTGAAGTACCAATTACCAGTATGAGTCCTATCGCTATAGACGCTACATTTACCAAGCGTTATCTGGACAGCCCGGCAGGAATCGGGGCTGAACTGGTCCATAAAGTTTGCGACGCGTTCGATAGGACTTCTTGGGAAAAGAATTTCACCCTCATTGAGGGGAGCGGACACGCGGGAGTGGGATCCGTCTTCGGTCTTTCCAACGCGAGGGTCGCTAAGCTTCTCGGAGCCAAGGCGATTATTGTAAGTCGAGGCGGAATTGGACAGCCAATTGACGAGATCGCTTTGAACAAGGCTCTTTTCGATAGCGAGGGTGTGGAAGTAGTCGGCGCCATTATCAACAAAGTCCAATCCGACAAAATGGACTATATTCGCACCTACACTGGACGGGCTCTGAAACGACTCGGTGTCCCCTTGCTTGGATTGCTCCCCGAGGAGAAGACTCTGTCATCGCCAAATCTTAAACAGATTCAAGAACGCGTTTCCGCTCGGCTATTGAATCGAGACGACCTTCTTCCGACCCAGCGCTTCGACAACATTATTATCGGAGCTATGACAGCAACGCGCTTCCTGAAGTCGATCTTGCCCAACACTCTTCTCATTGCCCCTTGCGACCGTGAAGATATCATCATCGCAGCCCTATCCCATCAAGAAAACGTCGAAAAGGGATCTATTTCCGGAATCATTCTAACGCGGGGCTTCGAACCTTCCCCAGACTTAACGAAACGCATCCACAATAGCCGCATTCCCGTAATTATCACGGATTCCGGTAGCTATACGGTTGCCTCCCGTATATACGGTATGACCGTGAAGACCCAGCCCGAAGACGAAGACAAGATACCGCTCATCAAGAAGCTGGTCCAGAAAAACATCGACCTCAATCAGATCGTCGAATCTTTCTGAGATCCCTGTCTCCCACACTGGAATCTCGCTAGGCAGATTAAGCCCTCGTGAACACTATAAATCTAAAAAGCCAGAACGATCTGGTCGTCTAGCAGTTCCACCTTTTTGATGGCTCCCAGGGCCGCACTTACTTCGGTAGGTAAGGGAATCGAGGAAATACTGCCTCGGAAAAGATTGTCGATAAAGCCGCCAAATTTCGGAAGCGCCAGAGAGTTCAAGTAGAGCTTTTCCAATTTGAGATTCACTCCTTTGGGACTGTTTTCGAAGTGGCCAATAGCCTGGGCAACGATCTCGAAACGATCCTTGTTGGGATTTAAAACTATTTTCGAACTGATGACGAATTGATCGTTCTCGATCTTTACGTTTGGCGACGCGAAAGAAATGTCCGCCGGATTCCCTTCTTCATCCGTTTCTCCGCTCTTGTATTGACTCAAGTAGTGGTTGATTTCCATTTCCGTGAGCTGAATAGAACCAGGCACTTGGCGAGCCAATCGATTAATTCTGGTACCAACAGTGGCAGATTCATTCGAGGCAACAGCCCCCGGATCATAATACCTCGCGTAATCGCCAAGCCGGTCATCTTCATTCAATCCTGGCTGGTCTCTCACTGTTCTTGGCGGTTCTTTAATCAGAATGAATCCTCCAAGCAAGATTCCCAGACTAGTCCCGGAAATAGCGGTGAAGATCATTCCAACTGTAGAAGGTTCTTTTGGCAGTTTTCGCTTCATAACGCATCACCTTCTATCGGCTTTGCGCTCCAAACTCTTGAGGGTCTGACCCATTAAATAGAAATAAACCACTCCCCCGATGAAATATGCGAAAGGAATCATCAGCACCAATCCCAACAATGCCAAAGTTGGCACCCAGTACCCTTTAGCACCTTTCTTCAATAGCACACCTATGGCCTGAAAGTTAAAACAGCTCTTAAAATCTCCAGTTAGCGTGTAAAGATATAGGGCAGAACAACTTAAGGGCCCTGCAAAAAAATATGCAGGGTATCGCGGCAAGTGAGACAGATAAGACTCCGAATCCCAGGGCAAAATGGAAGCCAGGGCCGAAATCACCGCGATCGGGATAAACGCGAAGAGGGATACGACCAGGAAGCACTTCAAACCATCGAAAAACAGTTCTTTCCAATCGCTCCATTCGGGCAGCGATATCTCTTCCTGCCGTTTGCCTTGCAGAAAAAGGCGGTAGAAATACCCAAATGCAACAAAATTGGCCATTGGAATGATGGAAAACAGCACTCCCAGCATGCATTTATTGAACCAGTTTCGGTCGGTTGTAAGACGTTTAGTTACTTGCTCAATGGATTGCATTTAGGAAAGCTATGACTACTTGAGTATCATAATCGCACATTTCGCATGGAGTTCAAAGAGAAATTAGCCGCTTTCAGATCGCGAATCGATTCCGCGATCGATCAGCTCACTCCTGCGTCGAACACTAGGCCTAGCAGAGTTCATGAAGCCATGCGCTATAGTCTGTCCGCTGGCGGCAAACGGATTCGCCCCTCCCTGGTGCTCGCATCGAGCGAGTTATTCGAATCGCAAGTTGACCCTCTACCAGCCGCTGTCGCCGTCGAGTGCTTGCATACCTATACGCTAATTCATGACGACTTGCCGGCAATAGACGACTCAAATTTGAGGAGGGGCCTTGATACCTGTCACATCCGATTTGATGAGGCCACAGCTATCCTAGCGGGCGACGCTTTACTAACCTACGCTTTTGAACTTCTTGCTAAGCACTATTCAAGCGAACCGAGTTTGGCTGTTGAACTGATAGCGACCCTTTCGGAAACCGCTGGGAGCCAAAAACTGATAGGTGGTCAGATGGAGGACGTCATAGGAGAAAATTATTCTGTAGGCGAGACAGAACTCGAGTATATCCATTTAAACAAGACGTCGGCCCTGATTGAAGCCAGCCTCATAATGGGGGCGGCAATCGGGGGAGCCAATGACGAGGAACGGCATTCAATTTCCGAATACGGTCGTTGCATCGGCCTGGGCTTTCAGATTATGGATGATATACTTGATGCCACCAGTGACTCCAAGACTATGGGCAAAACAGTGGGAGCGGATGCGGCGGCGAACAAAACGACTTACGTCTCTGTTCACGGTCTCCAAGAATCCAGGTCTCGGCTAGCATCGCTTACAAACCGGGCTCGCGAGATATGCGATCAGCTTCATGCACCATTACTAAAACAATTGGCGACCTATCTCAACGAACGCACCAACTAGGGACCAAGCCACCCTCATGCCCGACATTTCGTTCATCATCTGTGCTCACAACTGCCTTGAGCTGACCAAATCGATGCTCGATTCCCTATTCAGGTATACGGATCTCGAGAATCGGGAGTTGATTTTGGTCGATGATGCTTCGACGGATGGTACACCCGAATACCTAAGAGCCATAGGCGGTAGTGCTATTGTACTAACCAACCAGTTCAACCAAGGCTTCAGCAAATCAAACAATCGGGCAGCACGGCGAGCCTCCAGCGACTATCTCGTATTTCTCAACAACGATCTGGAGCTCTCACCCAACTGGCTGGATCCCATGGTAAAGCTGCATGAGACCCAGGACAAAGTAGGCGCAGTCGGTAATGTTCAACGCAATTTCGAAACAGGCCTAGTAGATCATGCCGGTATATTCTTCGATCTCGAAGGGATGCCAACTCATGCTTGGAAAAACAGAAAGCGCCTACCGCCAAAGGCCTACAGAGAAAGAAATGCGATCACAGCAGCCTGCCTTCTAACGAAACGATCTCTGTTCATGGAACTTGGTGGTTTTGATGAATCCTACCAAAATGGGATGGAAGACGTCGATCTCTGCATGAAAATGAGAACCAATGGTTATCGTTTGATTGTGTCTCATGAAAGCGTAATTCGCCACCACATCAGCCGCTCGCCCGGCAGAAATCGCTTAAACTACGATAACTCCGAGTTATTCCGAAAACGCTGGTCTCGATACGCGTCTCGTTACGGTTCGCAGGAGTGGTCAGCGGAATATTTTCATCGCTATGCTAGATACTGGTGGAGGATCAATCCTCGCTTAGCCCTGAAAGCGTTTTACCTGTTTATCACCAGAAGAGTCTCTCCAAAGGTACCCGAATTTACTTCTATTCCCGACGGTTCTGCTAAAGACTGCTAGCCTTAGATGATTCGATCCTTTCTAAACCGTAAAAAGGGGCATGTTCAACAGCGCTGCCAAAACGACGATTACACTCGCCTGAGGAACCGCTATGAAATCTGGTACAATATCGCAGAGAAACAGAACGGTACTCGAGTTACCGTTGAAGGCAAAGAAATGGTCATGCTCGCCAGCAATGAATACTTGGGACTCTACGATCACCCAAAGGTTATCGAAGCTGGAACAAAGGCTCTGAAAGAATGGGGCGCGGGAACAATGGGCGCCCGATCGGCAAACGGAGGAAGACGCTTTCATCTGGAACTAGAAGAGCGTCTCGCTGACTTTCTGGGCAAAGCAGCCTGCCACGTTTCCTCGGCAGGATACCTATCTTGCATGTCTTCAATTACTGGATTCGCCCAACGCGGCGACGTCGTGTTGGTGGACAAGAATATGCATTCAAGTATCTGGGACGGAATTAGGCTTTCCATGGCAGAAGTGGAACGGTTCAGTCACAACAGGCCAGAACATCTCAGATCCCTGATTGAAGAGCTTGATCCTAACGCCGCGAAGATAATCGCCATCGAAGGCATCTATTCCATGGAGGGGCATATTTGCGACCTGCCTAAATTCGTCGATATTGCCGAGGAAAACGATGGCTTTTTGATCATGGATGATGCTCACGGACTAGGCGTATTAGGAAATCAAGGACGCGGTACAGCGGATCATTTCAATCTAGTCGATCGGGTAGACATTATTACCGGAAGCCTTTCTAAATCACTAGGAAGCACAGGTGGATTCGTGGCGGGAGATAAAGAAGCCATCGACTACTTAAGAACTCATTCTAAACAAGTCATCTTCAGCGCCGCCCTATCGCCTTGCCAGGCAGCCGCGGCCCAAGCCGCGCTGCAAGTCATGCAAGACGAACCCGAATGGCTGGAGAGGCTCTGGAGCAATACTCGACGATACAAACGGTTTCTCGATGATTTGGGATTGGATACTTGGGAAAGCGAAACTCCGGCCATTCCTATAATCATCGGGGATCGGGAAAAGGCCTATTATTTCTGGAAACGATTGAAGGAAAAAGGCGTTTTCGCCATTTTCGCTACCGCCCCCGGGGTCCCGCCTGGAAAGGATCTCGTTCGCACCGCTATATCGGCACGACATAACGATGCGGACTTTGAGATTATAGAAAATGCGATCCGCTACGCCGCCGACAAGCTCTAATAGGGTTTAGCTTCTACCCAATCAGGCCCCATCGGTAACTAAATGTTCAACGATATCGACTGCTGTTGATTTCCATCTCGGCAGCTCTTCGGAACGAATACTGCCTTTCAAATCCGCTAACTCTGAAGGCCTCTCAATTAGATTTCTTAAACTCATTGCCAAATCCTCACAATCTCCCCGCTTGAATAGCTGGCAGCCACCAAACCGAGCGTTCTCCCTAATCGAATGCAATGAGCTGCTAAGCGTGGGAACTCCTCTCCACAATGACTCGAGTAAAGGCAAACCACAACCTTCGGCCAGTGATGGCAGAACAACTAGGTCCGCCCCATCGAAGACTTTCTGTAATTGAGCATCAGCCAACTGACCGTGAACCGACACGGAGTAGCCTCTCTTCGCGGTCTGTTTCAGCAACCGCTCAAAATCCTTGCCGAAGTAGGGATTTGTCCTGCCAACAAAATCGTAGTGAAATCGAATACCTTCATCCCATAATGATTTAGCAGCTTCGATAGCAATATCCTGACCTTTTCGTTTCTCGAGGATAGCTAAGGTGAGTATCCTAGGCGGATCCCCAATCTCTCTACTGGGCGAACGCCAATCGTCGAACACACCATCGCATCCCAATTGAATTGATCGCACGGAGGGCGATCTCTGAAGCTCGAGCCAATCCCAGTATGCTTCTAATTGCATAGCGCTATGACTGGAAACTGCAAAGATTCCACTGAACAAGGCCAGCATTTTCATGTAACTAGGATGCCTCTGTACACTATGTGGCCAAGTGAATTCAGGATACTGCAAAGGGATAGCGTCATGATATATTCCATACGTATGTCCTGGGAATTCCTTAATAAAATTCTCAATGCCCACGCGTTCATACTCGCAAAACAATTCGCAAGTAAGGAAAACGTCTCTCGATTCTTTCTTCCAATCGTCGACTTTCCCTTTTGGTTTCATCGCCCTAGAGCAGTCATCCCAAACAACTTCCACGAACCGATCGCCTAGAAGCGCCTTTAATTCCTTATTCAGGCAACTGGAAACCCTGGCAATGCCTGACTTTTGCCTTTGCTTGCAAGCCTTCGTGACATCGTAAAGTATCCTACCTTTTATCATCGTTAATCTATTTTTCAGCGTCTAAAGCTTATGCGATATACGGCAAGATTTTATATACTATCCAGGAAAAGTAATGGGCACGGGTCCACGCCTCTAGAGGATGGTATAGGAAACCTTATCTGCCTGACGCCTCCTTCAGCAATTCGAGAAGTTTTCCGGAATTCCTTTGAGCCGAAAAATCTCGTTCCACCCACTCTCGACTCTTTTGCCGAACTCTATGAAAGAGTGCATCATCTTGCTGAATACGTTTTAATCGATCGACCCAAATCGCTTTCTCTTCTACATCCGCCAAAAATCCAGTTTCCCCATCGACAACCGCTTCAACAACACCAGATATAGGGGACGCCAAGACAAGAGTTCCCGAGGCCATAGCCTCCGGTATGACATTGGGCAATCCATCTCGATCTCCGCTTCGAGCTACTATCCCTGTATGAATCAGGACATCTGCCCAAGCAATTTGCAGTAACGCGTCTTCCCCGGAAAGCTGTCCCAATAATTTTATTCGATCCGAAAAGTTGCGAGCTTCGATTTCGCGCAGCAGGTAATCTCTTAACGGACCCTCTCCCACAACTCTGACTTGGAAATCGATCCCCGCCTCCCGAAGCGCTTCATAGATATCCAACTGGAAAGGAAATCCTTTCTTTTCTACGAGACGGGCGACGCATACCAGTCTCAAGCAGGATCTATCTTCTCTTAGGCTCTGGAAATCTGGATACGTATTCAATCCTCTCCTGATCAACTGTACTTTGCTCTTATCTACGAATTTACCGAGGGCTAAACGAGCGGATTCCGTTGAGGTATGAAGGAAGGAAGCACCAGCCGCTTTAGCGGGCAAGAGCCAATCTCCCCCTCTTTCAAACACGTCATAAGCGTGGGCTCCAATTGAAAATGGCCGGTCTAAAAGGCTTGAAGCCAACCAGCCAAACGCGGCTGGAGCGCTAGCCCACACGCAATGAATGATATGAGGGGTTTCCTCGAGAAACTCTCTTTCTCGTACTATCGCCGCTCCCAGCCCCAGAAGATTTTCCCAGAAATTCAAGCCGCTTTTAGGAAGATATTGAAATAGCTGCTTCCAATGCTTCCAAAAAAGCGCCGGCCGAGACAAGATTAGCCAAGGGAAGAGCCAGATCAGCTTCAGCAGCTCGGGCTTGCGAAACCGATCGATCTTAAGTCCCTCGAATTCCATATTTCCTTTGTGCAATGAGACGATTTGCAAGTCCGCACCCAGATCCCTTAGTGTTCGAACCTCCCTTTGCAAAAACGTTTCCGAATACACCGGAAAAGTTGTCGTCACATATAAAATACGCATTCGCTTTTAGCGAACGAAATTACTCGCCAACTACCTTCAGGGCAGGACGCTCTCGTTCTGGCAGCACGTCATGAGCCAAATCGACGAGATCGTAAATCACTTCAGAGGGCCTATCCTTGAAACGCATGTTACGGAACCGCCGTTTCAAATCTCGAAACCGTTCTGGAAATCTGCTCCACTCCATCAATAGCCGCTCCAGATCGGCCGGCTTGGAAATTATTTCCGCGGACTCGTCTTGCAGGAAGTATTTTACAGTGAGCTTTTCCTGAGGCATCACACCTCCCAATCCATTGAAGATTATTGGGCATTCGTAATGAAGGGCTTCCGAGCAGGTCGTAGTGCCGCCACGCGTAACAACCAAATCGCTTACTTGCATGAAGAGATGCATCTCGTTGCAGTATCCTTCCACGTGGCACCTCATATCGGGATTGTTTCTCTTCCAATTACGAACCTTCATGAAGGCTTCGTTATTCCGGCCGCAAACAACTAGAACCTGGAAGGTTTCCGAGTACTGCTTGATGGCAGGTAGCAGAGAAAGGTGGTTGTTCGCACCCGTTCCGCCAGTGGCAAGAAAGATGATTTTCCTATCGGAGCGTAATCCGAGACGCTCAGTGATGAACCGATGCTTTTCGATAGCCGACAATTTCTCTTCGTATATTCGCGGCACAAGGAAATGACCTCTGACAATTATCTTTTCAGGATCCAGCTTGTACTGGGTAACTGCGTAATTCTTGGCTGTGTGTGTACGGGAAATGTAAAGGTCAACACTTGGCTCTACCCAGTTCCGACTGTATCCATACCCACCTGAATACTCGGAGCAGTAGGTCGCGCAGCGCACATTTTCTTTTCCGAGTATCGCCCGAGCCTCCTGGAAATACCCTCGGTTTAAACAATCGTGGACGCTCAACACTAGGTGTGGCTTATAATTGCGAATCACTTCGCT
>DKNL01000241.1:43981-49220 GCA_002474325.1 Opitutales bacterium UBA7389 | reverse complement strand
TATTTCTCCTGGGGTTAAACCCTATCCGAATGGTCGGTGTTCCTAGAATCTGCGTTCAGATTACTAATTTGTTTTGTTTTCGGGCCAATCAGGGCTTGACGCCTATAGATTAAGGGGAGAGAAGAAAGGTTCTTATTAAACACAAATTGCGGTCGCCATAGGGGAAGCGGTTATCGTTTCCTAGGCAGCTAAGCATACAAGAACATATATTTCCCAAGTCGGTTCTTCTAAATTTCGGTAACGAAATGAAGTTTGGTCCGATGTTGGTGGCCCCTCCCATATCTTAGAATTTCTTATACGCCCACGACCTACCCTGAGTTAAGAGACTTTCGACGTAGCTGAACGTACCCGTTTCGAGCATTCCTGTTTGATCGGGGGGCGTTTCAGTGTCACCGATAAAAATACTCACAAGCACCTACAAATAGAATTATTTATAACTAGAAACTTATAACTAGAAACTACCTGGCTATGATAAAAAACAAACTACTTAGGCTGGCACTTGCCGGCTTCTTAACTACAGGGCTCTATTTGCAAGCTCAAGATGACGAAGTCATCGAGCTGTCGCCCTTCTCTGTCGATGCAGCCGAGGACGTAGGCTACCGGGCCACCACTACGCTGGCCGGTTCCCGAGTTCGCTCGAACATTGCCGACCTGGGAGCTTCCATTGCGGTCGTGACCGAGGAATTCATGGAAGATACCGGAGCTACCGACGGCGAGTCACTGCTCCAGTTCATCGGTAACGTCGAAGTCGGGGGAGTTCTTGGTAATTTCTCGAACTCAGACGGCGGCAATGGGACTGTTGAGTCGCGCGTCAATCCGCAGCGAGGTCAACGAGTTCGCGGTCTAGTTAGTGCGAACCTGACCCGCGATTATTTCCAAACGGACATTCCTTTCGATTCTTATAACACTGACCGCGTTGTTGTGAATCGTGGCCCGAACTCAATTTTGTTCGGTTTGGGATCTCCGGGGGGTGTAATCAATAATAACCTGAAGCGAGCTTACATTGGTCAAGATAACACTGAAGTTTCCGTACGTTTCGACCATCGTGGAACGTTGCGTGGCACATTCGATATCGGCCGTACGCTGATTGACGATCGCTTAGCGATTAGGGTTGCCGCACTTAGCGAGAAGCAGAAGTACAAGCAGACGCCTGCAGTAACGGACGACACCCGGTTGTACATGGCGTGGGAGGCGACAATCTTCAAGAATGAGAATAGCAACTTCCTCGGCCGGACTTCATTGCGGGGTAGCTATGAAACAGGTGAGATTGACAGTAATCCACCTGACGTAGTTCCTCCAACGGATTATTACTCTTCATGGTGGAATGGATTGGGAACGCAAGCAGATATCAATGCGATACTCAGCGTTCCAGGAACGGACTTGGACGATATCAACGACGGAGCTTTGAGCCAGCAGAATGTGGCGGCGCTTCTTGATGCGGGAATCGAAACGATCCCATCTACCTTCACTGGAACTCGCGCAGAGTTTATAGCCCAGGAAGGCCAATTCATCCCTCGCACAACGGTAGACCGTTTCAAGAGAGGCGATCCGCTGAAAAATGATCCTTCTCAAGGAGGACGTTTGAGCAGCGTTAACGGAACGCCGTACTTCTTGTTCCCTGCTATCAATTTCAATTCACCTGACGACCAAGTTCCGGGATGGGATAACGATCCCGAATTATCCGGGGCCCTCGGTGGTAAAGGCATTCAAGGAATCATGGGTCGTTGGCGTCCTAGGGGTTTCGCGACTCAGGACGTTCGCTGGTCTCGAGCGGCAACAGGGGGCACTGGGTTCTCTGCGAAGTCCATGAGAGATCGTAACGTATTCGACTACCACAATTTACTCTTCATGGGTACGACCAACGACATCGTTACAGATTTCGATCTAAACCAGGTCTTTTTGGTCCAGGAACTCTTTAACGGCAATGCGGGTATAGAGCTTGCATTTGACTCTCAAGAGCGGAAGCAAAAGGAGTTTACGCCGTTTGATACTGGAGACCGTAAAGCCATACAGATCGATCTGAGCGAAAACCTCTCCCCAGGAGATTCTGATTTCGATGGGGTCGGTGATCGACTGTTCAATGAGAATCTTGGGCGTCCGGTTATTCGATGGAACGACAACTTTGTGCGGAATCGCACCAACGAGCAGGACACGTTTCGTGCAACCGTTTTCGGTACAGTGGATTTCGAAAAGTTTAGCAACAACGACTTCATCAGTAAGTTCCTCGGTAAGCACACCATCACGGGGCTGTACGAGGATCGCGAAAATATTAATCTGCAACGCCAGATTCGCGGTTCCTGGTGGGCCGACAACAGCAAGTGGCCTGGTTCTGCGGAAATTTCCAACGGGCTAAGCGACAACTTCCGCCGTATTGTGAAGACTCAGGTCTACTTGGGGCCTGACGTTCGGAACTTCACGAGTGCTGGCCAAGTTCGTATCGACGGATACTTGCAGACTCCTTTCCCGAAGATAGGGGACGAGTATGGCATTTGGTATTTCGACAATAAAGAGAAGACTGATAAGCAAGCGATTTGGAGAATCATCGAGAATGAGGGCCCTGCGTCCTACAACAAGAGCAGGCTAGTTTCTGAGGCATACTCAGTACAGAGCACGTTCCTCGACGGTCATGTCGTTGCTCTTTATGCTGAGCGCTCGGATACTCAAGATGCTTACTTAGCTCCTAATCCTGGTGGCTATGGTGCCGCTGGTCGTGACGGAGCCACTCGTTTAGATTTGGAAGGTACAAACGAGTTGGACGGAACGTATAATGCTGATCTCCTGTACTTCAACACTACGCCAGACAGTATAAATACAGGCGACACGAGTACAAAGAGCTTGGTAGTAAAGTTCCCAGAAGAATACCTTTTCGAATTGCCATTTGGAATGGATCTTCAAGCTCATTACTACGAAGCGGACAGCTTCCAGCCGGCCGGTGTATCGGTCAACATTCTGAACCAGCCTTTGCCTCCGCCATTGGGTGTTACTGAGGAGAAGGGTTTTCAGGTCACAATGTTAGGAGGACGCTTAGCCTTGCGCTACAATGAGTTCGAGACCTCTCTGAACAATGACCGTACGAACCTTGGTGGTGGTCTAAATCAAATTGGTGGGCGGATAGGGTTCTATCTTGATAGAATAACGTCGGCTCAAAACGATCCTTCGACGCTCTTGTTCCCTGATGGCTATTCGCCCGATCCAAACGTGACTGGCAACTATGCTGACTTCTTCGCGAATCCTGGGAGTTACACCACGGTTGATGCGAATGGAAACGCTGCTGGGCCAGGCGATAGTGATGCGGCGAAAAAGCCTGACACGTCTCCAGACAATCGTCAGCGACTCACAGGAACGGGAGCTGACCTCATCGGCGTTAAGTCTTGGGATGAATACTACAAAGCAATCCAAGATGCCGTAGTTCCGGAGCTTCAAGCTATTCGCAACCATCGCGTTGAAACGCTTGAGAGTGGTGAGACTGTCGATCTTTCTGATCCGCAACCAGGGCTGAACTCGACCCGGGATTTCGTATCAAAGGGAACTGAAGTAGACATCGTTGGGCAGGTAACCAGAAACCTGACATTGTCGGCGAATGTTGCTCAGCAGACGACTGTTACTTCAAACACTGCACCAGTTGCTGGACCGATTGCATTCCAACAAGCGGAGCTTTTGAAGCGTCCGATTGGCCCCTTCGGCTATAGCTTGTGGGATCTGCGTGGTTCACCATTTCAGCGAGAGTCGGACCAGATTGGGCAGCGTTTCCAGAACCAGGCACTAAATCCAATTATATTGGCGAAGTCTTTAGATGGGACTCAGCTACCAGAGCAACGCGAGTGGCGTGTTAATATAACAGCGCGCTACGACTTCTTGGATGGCCCACTGAAAGGCTTCCAAGTTGGTGGTAGTTTGCGCTACCAAGACGCTATAGCTGGCGGTTACCCAAATATTCTAGACGAAGCCGGCAACGTGCTTCCGGATGTTACGAAGCCATGGATGGGTCCTGATTCCACAGACGGAGACATGTTCCTTCGTTACCGTAGACCAATAATGAACAACAAGGTAGACTGGAGTGTTCAGTTCAATGCACGTAATATTTACAGAAGCAACGGTGAAACGGATATTCCAATCTCGTTCAATCCGGACGGTGCTGTAGCGTACGTACGTGTTCCTGTTGAGCAGATGTACTTCCTGACCAACACCTTTAGCTTCTAATCGAGCTCTGTCGGGAAAGTAAGAATACAAGATTTCAAGGCCCTCGCCCAAGAGCGAGGGCCTTTTTCATTAATAGAAAAGCCCTTTAGCCTGTACTACTTTATCGCTTCCGTTTTGAATAATTGTTTGCGGTAAGCTCGGGGGGATTCGCCGATGGAATTGCTGAAGAAGCGGGAAAAGGCGGATAAGGTGGTGAAGCCTAGCTGGAAGGCGATATCAGTCAGGCTGAGATTGGGGTTCTGCAGATAGAGTATGGCTTGATGGGCTCGATAGTTTTTCAGGTAGGCGCCCAGACTGATATTGAAGTGGCGCCGAAAGTGGGCCCGTAGATTCGATTCCGACATATGCAAAGCTTCTGCAATCTCGGATACGCTTTGCAGGCTATCGGAGTTTTGGGAGAGGTATTTCTGTATGGAGTTTATCAATTCGGTTGAAGCTTGCTGGGCGGAGCCCTGACTGGCGATTTCCGCTTTGGGTCCGCCATGAAGGCTCTCGCGAAGATGGTTGATCAGGGCCGCGGATTTTAGAATGAGACGACGATTGGTTCGAGGAGAGTCTTTGCCTTGGTAGTCTTCCAGAATGTCATTTAGCTGTTCGATGGTGGAGGCATCCAGATCGATTATGCGATTTCGAAAGGACTCTATGACCACAGGGTTCTGCAACTCAAAGGTTAGAATTAGCCACACGATATTCGGGTCGGAGAGCTCCGAATAGTAGTGGAACTGATAGGGGAAGATGACGAAGCCTTGCTCGGCTTTTAGACGCCATTGGATACCGTCCACCGTAACGCTTCCTTCGGTCATAAGATTGAAGACGAGTACAAATCGGTGATGTGGGTATGCATCGAAACTGCGACGCTGGAGTTCTTGGGAAGTTCGCCTCGAGAAAAGGATGAGATTGCTAGGGATGCAGACATCGGCGGACGAGCGACCCTTGAAGTAGTCTTCGGGAGGTCCCAGTTCGAGAGCGTTCTGTAGGAGAGGAAGGCGCATTTAGGTGAGGACAATTGACAAAACTGCAAAGTATTAAGCAAATAATG
>DKNL01000241.1:0-43595 GCA_002474325.1 Opitutales bacterium UBA7389 | reverse complement strand
GATCACGGAGTATTTACTAACGAATTCTCTGTGAGCCCAGCGTTTTCTACGGTTTGCAAAATGATTTGGAGACTATCCCTCACTTGGCATGGCTCGAGAAGAAGAACAATTCGAACGGATCCCCACTCAAATTTGCCCAAGCTCCGATGAAGCGGCTAAGGCTGTCGCTGTCGAGATCGCGTCCTTGATTCGAGAGCGAGCGGAGGCAGGCAAGAATGTAGTCCTGGGCCTAGCGACGGGCTCGACTCCAGTCCCCGTTTATCGTGAACTGGTCAAGTTCCATAAAGAGGAAGGCCTCTCCTTCCGTAATGTGATCACCTTTAATCTGGACGAATATTTCGGACTCAATGACGATCATCCGGAAAGCTATCACCAATTTATGTGGGAGCGGCTTTTTAAGCATGTGGACATTCCCAAGGACAATGTCCACGTTCCCTCCGGCACGGTTAATCGCTCAGCCGTTTATGAGTATTGCCAATCTTACGAGAAGGCCATCGAAGATGCGGGGGGGCTCGATTATCAAATTCTTGGGATTGGCCGCACGGGCCATATCGGCTTCAATGAGCCGGGCTCGAATCGCGATTCGCCGACCAGGCTCGTTACTTTGGATGCTTTGACGCGTTTGGATGCGGCTCGCGACTTCCTGGGCGAAGCCAATGTCCCGCTCTACGCTATTACCATGGGCGTGGGCACGATTTTAAAGGCTCGCAAACTTGTATTGATGGCCTGGGGACAGTCGAAGGCTGGGGTTGTTCGGGATGCTGTGGAAGGCGTGCCTAATGAAAATTTGCCAGCCAGTCTTTTGCAGGGTCATCCTGATATCCGCTTCTTCATCGACCCAACTGCATCCGAAGAGCTGATACGAATACGCTTGCCTTGGCTTGTGGGTCCCGTCGATTGGACTCCGCGCCTGATCCGAAAAGCGATTTTGTGGATTTCCAGCACCGTGAAGAAGCCGATTCTAAAACTTCAGGAGTCCGACTACATTGAGAATGGGCTAGGCGAATTGCTAATCGATTCCGGTCCCGCTTACGACCTGAACATCACTGTTTTCAATCAGACACAACACACTATAACGGGCTGGCCTGGCGGTAAGCCAGATGCCGACGATAGTAATCGTCCCGAGCGAGCAAAGCCCTTCCCGAAACGGGTCCTGGTGCTGGGTTCGGAACCGCATGAAGATATTCTCTGTATGGGAGGAACGGTACATCGGCTGGTTAACCAAGGGTCGGAAGCCACCTTTGCTTATCTCACCTCGGGCAACCTGGCTGTGCCGGACAATCTGGCCAAGCAAACCTTGGCCCTGATGGCTGAGCTGGAGGAAGAGATGGATTTCAAGAAAGGAGACGGCCTCAGCATGGGTCAGTTTGCGGAGGTGATCTTAAAGGGTTTTGAAGACGAAGGGGACTCCGATCAAGATTCGGACGCCATCCGCCGGATCAAGAGTTTCGTTCGACGCAACGAAGCTAGGGATGCAGCCGAGATTTTGAAAATAGATCGAGAGCAGCAGATCTTTCTAGATTTGCCTTTCTACGAGAAGGGCCGCTACCGGAATTTCCTCCCTGCTAATGAGGATGTAGATAGATTGTCCGCTTTGCTGCAAAAGGTGGAGCCTCACCAAGTATACGTCAGTGGTGGATTAGCGGATCCCGGGTCGGTTTCTGGTATTTGCTACCGGGTTTTTCAGCGCGCCATGAAGCGAGTAAGCGGTGAGGGATGGATAAAAGATTGCCGTATTTGGAGTTATCGAGGGGTGGGACAGGAATGGCCACTCCATGAGATCGATATGGCGGTGCCGCTCAGCCCGGGAGAATTGGCATCAAAGATCGAGGCGAGCTTCCAATATCGGTCGCAAAGGAGCCAATTTCCCTTTCGAGCGTCGTCGCATCGCGAGATTTGGCAGGAAACGGATGACATCAATCGCTCGACTGCCGAAGCCTACGACGCTGCCGGCATGGCGGAGTACGAAGCCATCGAGGCTTTTAAAGAAATCTCCATTGCGGCGTTGCAAGAGGCTTAGGAACTCGGAAGGTTGCCAGCGTGTCCCCCTTTCATAACCCCGATTCTGATATCTGGCTGAGTGATGGCCTGGACCTAGAGGCGGCTCTTGGCCGAACAACCCATCTGGGTATTGGCGCGCATCAAGATGATTTGGAGTTCATGGCTTATGAGGGAATTGCCACTTGCTATCAGCAGAGCAACCTCTGGTTCTCTGGCGTTACTGTGACCGATGGGCGTGGTAGTTCTCGAAAAGGGCCGTTTGCTAGCTATACAAACGAGCAGATTCGGGATGTTCGGCGTCAAGAACAGAGGGATGCGGCAGAAATCGGAGGCTATTCCGCTCAAATCCAGCTGGATTATCCCAGTCCTAAGATTAAGGGAGACGGGCGATCGAATGTCGTCGATGATTTGGTCTACATTCTTGAGCGAATGCGTCCGCAGGTCGTCTATCTACACCAACCGGCGGACAAACACGATAGCCACGTGGCCACGCTCGCTTGCTGCATTGCTGCTTTGCGCCGAGTTGCCGGTCAACACCTGCCAGACAGGATCATCGGATGCGAAGTTTGGCGAAGCCTCGATTGGCTGGCGGATAAGGATAAGATCGCCATGGTCTGCGATGGCCATCCGGAGGTGATACGTTCGCTATTCGCGGTCTACCGGTCGCAAATTGAAGGTGGTAAGCGGTACGATCTTGCCGTGGAAGGCCGCCGCCGATCCAATGCTACTATGCTCGATTCACATGGATCTGATGAATATGAGGCTCTGGCCTGGGGATTGGATCTAAAACCTTTGGTAGAGGAACCGGACCTCTCGATAGAATTGTTTATCTTGGGGAAAATTTCCGATTTCTCAAACGATGTTCGAAGTCGTATCCAAAAATTTGCTATATGAGTGATCAAGATGGAAACTTGAAGGGTATCCTAGTGGGATGCGGATTCATGGGTGGCATGCACGCCCAGATATACAACATCCTCGAAGGTGTGGATCTAGTTGCCGCAGTGGATAAACGAGTGGAGGAGTCCCGAGAGAAATTGGATCGGCTGGGATGCCGGGCGAAGGTGTATGCCACCTTGGATGAGGCTATGGCGCAGGCTCAATGCGATTTCGTCGACGTCTGCCTGCCGACTCATTTGCATGAGGCGTTTTCGATTAAAGCCTTGGATGCGGGCAAAGCTCTCTTTTGCGAGAAGCCTTTGGCTCTAACGGTAGAGAAGGCTGATGAGATTATCGAAGCGGCCAAACGGAATGACGCCATTGCTCAAGTGGGGCATTGTTTGCGATTCTGGCCGGAGTACCAAAAACTCATGGAGTACCATTCCTGTGAGGAAGGAGGCAAACTGCTAAGTTTGAGTTTCGTGAGGCGGGGAGCTCGACCGAATTTCGGAGTCGACGATTGGTTTAATGATGAGCGCCTCTCCGGTAGTGCGGCATTGGATCTGCACATCCACGATACGGATATCATGTTGGCTATGCTAGGCCAACCGAAAGTGATTCATAGCAAGGTAACCCGCGACTACAGTGGCCCTTCTCACATATATAGTCTTTTTGAATACGATTCTCTCATCGTTAGTTCTGAAGGCGGCTTTAATTATCCGGCGAAGTGGGGATTTCAAATGGCGTTTCAAGCGATTTTTGAAAAAGCGGTGCTCGACTTTGATTCGACTAATGGAAAGGGGCTCATGATCTGCCAAGGCGACGAAGAGCCATCGCAAATGGAGGTGCCTAAGCCCGACACTGGCAGCTCGCAAAGCGGGGAGGGTAATGTAAGTGACTTGGGTGGCTATTCTAACGAGCTACAATACTTCACTAAATGCTTGAAAACGGGCAAAAAACCGGAAATCGCTACGTTGGAGGAGGCCCGAGAGGCTGTGGCAATGGCTTTGAAGGAAGTGGCTATCGCGGAAGGGAAGCTTGGTTGATATGAGCTATAAATTTGTTGTAATTATATTTTAACGTCATGAAAAAATCGATTAGCGTATGGTCGTTCTACGGCGAATGGTCATTGAAAGAGAAGATGGTGCTTGCCAAAGATGCGGGGTTCGAAGGCATCGAGCTAGATGTCAGTGGAGATGGTCCTATCAATCTTGATAGCGATGAAGCGGCTATCGACGAGGTAGGCAGGATGGCTGCAGATGCGGGATTAGCCTTAAGCGGCTTGGCTACGGGGATGTATTGGGAATTCAACCCGGCTAGCGAGAATGCGGAGACGCGTAGCAATGCCAAACGAGTGATTGAAACTCAAATTCGAGCGGCATCCCGCTTGGGTATCGACGCCATATTGGTTGTTCCCGGATCGGTTGGAGCGGATTTCATCCCCGGGTGCGAGGAGATTCCTTACAATCTCGTTTGGGATCGGGCTACAGAGTTTGTGCAAGGGGCTCTTCCTTTGGCAAAGGAATCGGGAGTGAGCATTTGTATCGAGAATGTTTGGAACAAATTTATGCTCAGCCCCATGGAGTTGGCCCGATTTATAGATCAGTTCGATGACGAGCGGGTTGGCAGCTATTTTGATGTGGGCAACGTCTTGGCGACTGGCTACCCGGAGCATTGGATTCACCTTCTGGCTAAGCGTATACAAAGAGTGCATGTAAAGGACTATCGCCGAGCGGTCGGTACCGTAGACGGGTTTGTGGACCTTCTGTCTGGAGACGTTAATTGGCCGGCAGTGATGCAAGCATTAAATGGGATCGGCTATGATGGCTGGGTTGCTGCGGAAATGATTCCGCCTGTACCATTTTATAAATACGCCCCCGAGACTTTGATCGAAAATACCTCCCTGGCTATGGATCGATTGTTCGCCTTGGCCTAGCCTGAATTCTACCCGCACCTCCTATGCAGCTATCGAATCTAGATTGGATTATCATTGGCGTCTATTTTTTCGGGGTTGTTTTAATCGGTGTCGCCGTGGCCAAGATTTCCGGTAAGAATGCCTGGAACTTCTTCCTCGGTGGCCGGGAGATGCCCTGGTGGCTGCTTGGCGTATCCATGGTCGCAACTACATTTTCGACAGACACGCCCAATCTAGTAACCGATATCGTCAGGCAGAATGGCGTGGCGGGAAATTGGGTCTGGTGGGCTTTTCTCATCACGGGTATGGTCACGGTATTCCTATACGCAAAGCTTTGGCGGCGTACGGATGTGATCACCGACATTGCTTTCTACGAAGTGCGCTATACTGGCAAGAGCGCGGCCTTTTTGCGTGGATTCCGGGCCTTGTATCTAGGCTTGTTCTTCAACATCATGATCATGGCCTCAGTAACTCTAGCGGCGATCAAGATTGGTGGAGTGATGCTGGGGCTAAGTCCCTTGCAGTGCATCCTTCTCGCCTCGGTAGTGACCGTAATTTTCTCTATCTTGGGAGGTTTTCGCGGGGTGGTATTCACTGACTTTATGCTGTTTATCGTGGCCATGATAGGTTCGATAGCCGCTGCCTATTTCGCTCTGGGGCATACCGAAATCGGCTCTTTGAAAGCGTTGCTCGAGCACCCGAATTTGGAGGGCAAGACTGGTTTTCTTCCCTCAGTGGAAACCAATGCGGACAGCAGGCTGACGGATGCAAATCTCGATCTATGGATGACCTTGATAGTTATGCCGCTTGTTATGCAATGGTGGAGCGTTTGGTATCCGGGCGCGGAGCCAGGGGGAGGCGGCTATATCGCTCAACGTATGCTGGCGGCGGAGAACGAGCGCCATGCGACTGGAGCGATATTGTTTTTCAATTTCGCCCATTACGGTCTACGGCCTTGGCCCTGGATCATTGTGGCCTTGGCATCGCTCGTGGTGTTTCCTACGCTCGAGAGTATACGAGTAGCTTTCCCGGAAGTGGATCCCAGCGTGATTGGCCATGATATGGCGTATCCGGCAATGCTGACATTCTTGCCAAGCGGTTGGTTGGGGCTGGTCCTTGCCTCTTTGGCCGCTGCTTACATGTCGACCATTTCTACCCATCTAAATTGGGGATCGTCTTACGTGGCCAACGATTTCTACAAGCGATTCGTCAAACCGAAAGCCAGTGGAAAGGAATTGGTTCTCGTGGGACGGATTTCGACTGCGGTGATGATGGTGTTAGCAGGGATCTTGGCCCTTAATCTGAAGAGTGCTTTGGATACGTTCCAAATTCTGCTGCAGGTTGGAGCGGGAACAGGGCTACTCTTCATGCTCCGCTGGTATTGGTGGCGCATCAATGCATTCAGCGAGTTAGCGGCCATGATCGCCTCGTTTTTAATCGCTGTTCTGTTCAAAGTTGTCGATCCCGGCTGGGCTTGGTGGGTGGAACTGATAACGGGCGTCAGCTTGACGACAGTGACTTGGATCGTTGTCACCCTGGTGACGCCACCTAGCGATATGAAGAGTCTTTTGGCATTCTACAAACGGGTTCAACCTGGAGGTAAAGGCTGGGGTCCTGTCCGCGAGCTTTCAACGGAATTTCTGCCGCAACCAGAGCCAATGTGGCCGCAAATCGGTCAGGCCTTATTAGGAATCATATGCATCTACGGGTTCCTTTTCGGAATCGGCAAGCTGGTTTACGGCGATTATCTGTTTGGAGTTATCTTGCTCGTCGTGGCTATAGGTATTGCAATGAAATTGGTCACTTCAAAGTCTCTATTAGATCGAAGTTAAAGGGAGAGGAAAACTATGAGTACTATTTTGGGAGAGTCGCGACGGCGCTTCATAGCAATGGCGAGCACATTAGCTGCGGGCCTCGCCGCGGGTTGCAGTCGCCAAACTAAGGAGACGCCTAGTCGCTTAACTGGAGCTAAGTACATGGGAGACTTCAATGCTCCTCGATTGGATACGGTTCGTTGTGCCTTCATTGGGGTGGGCGCTCGAGGGGTTGGTCATGCGAGGCAGATCGCGAAGATCGAAGGTACTGAAGTGATTGCCATATGCGATTTGTTCGAGGACCTAGCCTTGAGGTCGCAGAAGCATTGCCAAGAGGCCGGCAAAGGCCAGCGACACAGGGATATCAAGCTGTATTATGAAAATGGAGACAGCTGGAAACGCATGCTGGAGGAAGTTCGACCCGACGCAGTATTCATTTGCACACCGTGGCGTTTGCACGCTCCCATGGCGATCGAGGCTATGAGGCAAGGAGGCCATGCTTTCGTGGAAGTGCCTTTGGGAGTGACGAATGAAGAGCTTTGGGACATCGTAGATACATCGGAATCTACAGGCCGGCACTGTATGATGATGGAGAATGTGAACTATGGTCGCGAGGAACTGCTCTATCTTAATATGTGCCGTCAGGGCGTGATCGGCGAACTGCTCCATGGCGAGGCGTCTTACATCCACGAGCTTAGGGGTCAGATGAATCAAGTAGACCGAGGGACTGGTTCTTGGCGGACATTTCACTACGCGGGTCGAGATGGAAACCTTTATCCGACGCACGGCCTTGGGCCCGTAGCCCAGTACATGAATTTGGCTCGAGGCGATGATAATTTCCAGCGACTAGTATCCTATTCGTCGCTAGGGAGAGGGCGAAACCTTTACGCGGAAAAGAATTTTCCCGCAGATCACAAGTGGAACAGGCTCGATTTCAAGGGTGGCGATATCAATACCTCGATTATTAAGACCACTTTGGGTAGGACGGTGATGGTTCAGTGGAACGAGACCAGCCCGCGCCCGTATTCCCGCCACAACATGATTCAAGGAACCAAGGGAACCTTAGCCGGATTCCCGACCCGAGTAGCGATCGAAGGGGGCGTAGAAGGAGCTGCAGATGATCATCATCGCTGGACGGAAGGCGAAAAGCTAGAGGCGATTTACGAGAAGTATGAGCACCCCCTGTATACGCGCTTGGGAGAGTTGGCCCGGAAAATGGGCGGGCATGGAGGCATGGATTTCATTATGCGGTATCGAATCATCGAATGCCTCAGAGAGGGTCAGCCTTTGGATCAGAACCTATACGAAGGGGCCTTCTGGAGTGCGGTGGCGCCTTTGAGCGAAGCCTCGGTTAAGGCGGATGGAGTGCCACAGGAGTTCCCGGATTTTACCCGTGGCGAATGGAGGAATACCGAGTCGCTGGGTATCGTTGGATAGTAGATTAGCTCAGAGCGTCAGTCTGGGCATCTAAAGATGAGAGTTACGCGGACTATCTGGAAGTAGAACAGGCTTACTGTCGTGCCGGTCATAGTCCCGCAGTGGCCGGAACGGCGACTGGCCGGTGTTTAAACAGACTGGAAGCCTGTCCTACTCTTTATTGCTGCAAATCGATTGGCCGAAAGACGAAGCGAGATTCCGGTCCAAGCCAGATAGAGAAATAGATCCGCTGGAATTAATTACCGGAGGTTTCGGTGACCAATTGCCCATACTTTAGAAGAGCGGGTGACTGACTTTCCGGCTTGTAGTGCATTTACAGCGATCTTTAGGTCTGACGTATTCGTAAGCACCATTGACCACTTCGATTCGCTCTTCGATTTTTTCAATTCGGATTACGAATAAGTGTATTTCAGGATTTTTACAGCGGCTCCAATGAGCTCCTCTCACTTCAATGTTCGAGCGTACACAAATTCGAGGTCTTTATATCGGTCTAATAATTCGGGCTTTCGCCAACGCCCAAATGGCTGGATACCCTAAGTCCAACTCATACCAGCGTGTGGCGAAGTTCAGTTTGCGCGGATACTTATGGTGGTTATTTTGGAATGTCTCACCGACGAAGAGAATGTCCCAAATAAAGGTATTTTTTGAATGATCCGCAGTTTCGTAGTTGCGATATCCATACTTATGTCCACACCAATTGACAAATGCTCCGTGAAGAGGTCCCATAAGAAAATGGGCAGGAAGCAGGAGGAAGAACCAGGCGTTAGGGGCGAAGATCCAATAGATGCCCACGTAAGCAGCACAGAAGGCTAGTCTTACCGAATGGCTGTTTCCGAGCCCGTCGATCAGGTCCCAAGTAGGCATCCTTTTTATGTGCGGTGATGTAGACTCTCGTTTACCGGTTTTGAAGTCCATGTAGACGCGACCGGTGTTTACCATCATGGAGATCACGTCTTTCCAAAAGTGCGGTGAATGGGGATCCTTCTCTGTATCGCTATGATTATGGTGCTCTATATGCAATTGAGCGTACGACTTCGGATGGAGGAATGACGAGCCTTGGGCCAGGAATGTAAAAAAATAGAAGAAACGCTCCCAAAACGGGTTCATCGTGAACATACGGTGGGCCATGTAGCGATGCAAAAAAAAGCTTTGTGCAAATACGCTAGTGTACCAGTGAATGATGAAAAAGCTGACGATTACCAGCATGAGCCGTAATTTCCTGAATTAGTGAATACGCCAAATTTACCCGATTCGCTTTCCGAGTAAGTAGTGGGAGACGCCCCACTCAGTGCCGTGTTTATAGCCGAACAATTCGGAGCATGCCAAGAAGAATAGCCTCCAGCGCCACATCCATCGCTTGCTTTCGCTTGGGCCATAGACCGCATCGAAAAGATGTTTGATTTTGCTCTCGTTGGCGTTCATGTTCTCTAGCCAGGCTTCGGATGTCTTTTGGTAGTGAGTGCCATCAAGATACCATGAGTCAAGCTTGGTCAAGTGATCGTTGAAACTGGGAAGCAAGTCGTGCGAGGGCATGATCCCGCCGGTAAAGAATTCTCGGGCCATCCACTCTTTGGGATTGCTGGCGTCGTAGCCGTAGGCGAATCGGCGATGCGAAAAGACGTGCACGAACATCTTAGCGTCATCGTGCATCCACGAACTGATCCGTTTGAAAAGCGACTCATAGTTGCGAGCGTGCTCCAGCATTTCTACGGATACGATGCGGTCGAACAGCATTCCCGGCTCGAGCTGATTGATATCGCAGGTAACGACTTCCAGGTTTTCGATCCCTCGCTTTTCGGCTTGCTCCCGAATAAAGGCTCCTTGGCTGTAGGAATTGGATACGGCTGTAAATCGGGAGTCCGGATATCTCTTTGAAGCCCAAAGTGAAAAGGATCCCCATCCGCAGCCAAGATCCAGAACGTTCTGCTTGTCAGTCAACTGGGCCCGGCTTTCGATTTGCTTAAGAGCTGCCTCCTCGGCAGCGGCCAAATCTTGGCAATCTCGCGGCCAGAAGGAGCAGCTATACTTGAGATTTGGACCGAGGGTCAATTTGTAGAATTGGGCCGGGACTTCGTAGTGCTGTTCATTGGCTTTATCGGTATCCTCGGCAATGCGGCTTGAACGTAGCTTCTCCAGGAAAGCGGATCGTTCCTCCTGAGTCCTCGATGCCTCGATCGATAGTTTCTTTCCAACGCGCTGGCGGATTCCGAAACGAAGCAGCCAGTAAGGGAGGTATCCATTTTCTGCAAGTTCTATGGCGTCCATAATATTGTTTGGCTAGTGAATTGCGGTTAGTTTTCCTGATTGGTAACGGGTTCCCGGGTCATAGGTGATTGAGTCTGAAATCTCGGTGATGCTAATTCGTATTGGTAGGCCGTCTCGTCGGCCCGGCCGAAGATAAGCTGGCAGACGTTTACGTGCCGCTCGGCGAAACCAGCTTCGCAGTAGGCTAGATAGTATTCCCACTTCCTTTGAAATGTCTTGTCGAAACCCATCGATTCGATCTCGTTCCAGCGTTCCATAAATCTCAGCCGCCATTCTTTTAGCGTACGAGCATAGTGGAGACCGAAACTTTCCATGTGGTAAAGATCCAGGCTACCGGAAGTTTCGGCGTATTCGATCAGTGCTCGCGTAGAAGGTAGGTGCGATCCGGGAAAAATATGCTTCTGTATCCAGTCGACGCGACGGCGGTAGTCGTCGTATAGCGGATTCGGGCAAGTTATTACTTGGACGCCTACTAGCCCGTTGGGCGCAAGTAATGATTCCACCCGCTTGAAGTAGGTTCCGAGGTATTCCTGGCCTACCGCTTCGAGCATTTCGATTGAAGCAATACGAGCGAATTTTCCGGTCAGTTTCCGGTAGTCCGTCATAGTAATTTCTATACGATCTTCGAGACCGGCCTCAGTAACGCGCCGTGATGCCTTGTCGTATTGCTCTTTGGAAATAGTCGTCCCGACGACCCGGCATCCATAGCAAGAAGCAGCGTGAAGGGCGAATCCGCCCCAACCACAGCCGATTTCCAGTAGCGTCATTCCGGGCTCGATCCGCAATTTGCGGCAAAGTCGATCGTACTTCTCGAATTGGGCCTTTTCTAGTGAAGTTTCCTCGTTTTGATAATACGCCGAGGAGTAGGTCAGGCTGGGGTCTAGGAACTGATTATAGAACTCGTTCCCGAGATCGTAGTGGACGTGAATATTCTGTTGGCTTCCTTCGATGCTATTGCGATTGCGAAAGTGAAGGAAACCGTTGAAGAGGCCGTTGGTGAACCGAGCGAACCGCGCTAGGTGGGGGCTAACTTCGGGAGCTACTTGCTGGCTATTAACGAGAAACCAACGAAGAGCTCCAGGCAAGTCGTCTGACCTCCAGTAGCCTTTCTGATAAGCCTCTCCAAGGCCAATGCCGCCTTTGTTAACCAGTTCCGTAAAAAAGCTTTTATCGAGAACTTCTATTGACACGGGAAGTTGGCCATCTGGCTTGCCAAACACCATTGAGGTTTGACCTGGACAAGTCATCGCTAGTGATCCAACCCGGGCTTTCCGGAGGCTTCTCAGCACGATTTTTTTTGTTAGTCGGTCCACGGTTTAGTGTTGTTTGAAGGATTTGCTGACGAGATACGGATGAGTTCCAGTTTGCTTTTCTGGATTAGCTGATTTACGATGAAAGGGCACTCGCTTTAGGTAAAGCAGGAATGCTTGCCAATGAATTGCACCCACGATTTTCAGCGTGAGAAAGGGAAATCTACAGGCACTAAGAGTTAGAGCTCGATCGCTAAGTGGCTGCTTTTTACCGACAAGTGCGCTGCGAAAATAGGTTTTACCGCTCTGTGATTGATCGATAGCGACACGCAAGCGATCTCCAGGTCTGTGTAGCCGAAAGTGGAAGAGCGTGTCGAGCTCGCTGAAGGGCGAGACGTAGAAATTCTTAATTTGTGTATCAACAGCCTTCCCGGTTGAGTCACAAGGGATGTGGAATAGTTTTTGCTCGTTAAAGGTGTTGCCTACTTCAGCGATCGAGCAGATGGGTTTCCCTTCGTTGTCTTCCACAAAATAGAAGGAAACTGGGTTAAACAGATGGCCCCAGGTACGCAGGTGTGTCAGAAGAAAAATTCTGCCAATTGGTTGGCGGTATCCATTTTCACTGACATAATCAATGATACTTTTTCTGATTCCGACTTCGTTTGGGTTATAGTGGTCCGTATCTCGAAACTCGTAGGGGGCGAATCGATTTCGACTCACGAGATTGAAGCGCTCTCCCAGCTCGTCTAGCTCATCGAGGTCGAGGTAAAACATGAAGAGGCCATACTTGAACGCATGCTTTTTCGGAGACGTTCTCCGATGCATAACTTCACTCGTATAAAGGCAAGAGTTCACAGCGAATCTCCTCTCGTTTGCGAATTTCGTTTACGACTTTGAGGGCCGACCAAAGAGCATCTTCGTGGAAACCATTGCGAAAGTAGCTGCCGCAAAAAAGCAGGCGCCCCTCCTGATTGATCTCTGAGAGGCGGGTTTGAGCGGCGATAGCTTCTGAGTCGAACTTAGGGTGTTTGTAGGTAGAGTTCCAATGTATTTTTGAGGGATCAATTTGCTCTGCATAATCGATACTAACGAATACATTCTCATCTGTATCCAAATTCTGAAGGTTATTCATCCAGTAGTGCGTAGATGAATTTAGCTGACCATTAGACTCCAAATTGGTCGAGACATTCCATGATGCCCATGCACTTTTAGCCCGAGGCATAACGCTTTCGTCAGAGTGGAGAACGGTGCTGTTTTTGGAGTAGTGGAATGGCGACAACAGCAAATTTTGTTTGGAGCTTGGGGCTTTCAATAAATCCAAGGCCTGATCGGCGTGGGTCGCTATTATGATGTAGTCGAATGCGTGTCGGATCCCATCGGCGTCGTGATAATAGGCCTCGTTGTCGGATTGCCCAATGCTAGAGATTGAGTAATTGAGCACTGGGGTTTTCGGAAGTTTAGCTAGCAGCTTTCGTTTATACTGAACGCTGCCTTCATCGACAGTTTTCCACTGGAATTGGATTCCTACGCCGAGCATATTGTGGTTCTTCATGAACCGCAAAAGCGGCAAAGCGGCGAAGGAACGAATATCCTCGCAGGTGGTAGACCAGATGGCTCCGGCCATCGGATAGACGAAGCGGTCCATGACGCGGCTTGAGAGTTGGTAGTCGATTGCGAATTGCTGCAGGGTGTAATCGGGCGAGGGTGCTTGGGCAATTAGCTGATCGGCAGCATCGAAAAATCTGATTATGCTCCGATAAAGCTTCCAGTGGAGCGGGTTAGCCAGATTCCGTTTTTGGGCGAAGAAGGTGAAAAATCCAGCGCAGGCGTACTCCAGTCCAGTGCCTTGGTCGCGAACCCCGAAAGACATGGAAGTGTCATAAGAAGTTACTTCTAGTTCATTAAATAGCCTTACCAGGTTGGGGTAAGTGGTGTCATTAAACACCATGAAACCCGTATCCAAAGGAACCTGTTTGCCTTGGAGTTCAATGGTAATCGTGTTTGTGTGGCCACCGGCATAGCTATTCCGCTCCAGGAGCGAAACCTGGCAGGATTCGCGAAGGTAGTAGGCGGCTGACATTCCGGCGATGCCGGATCCAACAACTGCTACGCGAGGCTTCACTGCTCGGCAGGCGGAATGACAAGGTTGTCTTTTTGACACAAATACAGCAGGGCATCCTCGACGATAGCCCGAGCCTTGCCGATTTCGCGGCCGAGGTACTCGTGCACTTCCTTGTCGTTCGGCGATTCGATCTCGCAACGTCGGCAGTAATTTTCGAATGATGCCAAGCTAGCTACGAGAGCGGAAGTATGATGTGGACATTCGCATTTGATATTTGGATTTGAAGCGGCGATAGTGGCCAGTTGCTTGTCGGTGAATATGCGTGGAGCACTAACGAAATCGATATTTCCTTGGACCGTGGGATCGGATTGATGTGTTGCCTTGGACAGGGCGGCGGTCAAGTAGTGGGCAAGCAACTCGGGCGAACAAGGGATGCGTATCAAGAATCGCCCGTCGGTAGAGAATTGCCTGAGTAAATCTCTGGGAGCGTAGTCGTAGATAAGGGCGATAGGGACGCCCGGGTGTTCCAAAGCGGCTACGCTAACGCGACGTCGGCATTCGACAGTAGTGGTGTCTAAATCTATTAGAAGCAGATCCGGTGCTGAGTCGGTTAGGTCGACGACCTGAAAATGGTTAGGCAATACTGCTGCCCAAGTCTGGGCCGTCGATCCAATCGTGTGAATATTAATGTTGCTTGTAGCTGACCTAGTTGTGTTGCGCTCGACTTGGCGTGTTTCGTATTCCAGCAATCGATTGCGCAGATTTTCGAGAGACAAGGGGGCTATTGAGCTTATGGAATCCCCCATATTCGTTAGGCGTTTCATCAAAGCCAAACGCTCTACCTGTACCTGAGAGTAGCGGCGTCGGCCAGTCTTCGAACGTTGGCTAGCTTCTACGAAATTTCGCCGCTCCCAGGTGCGTAGGGTGTTGGGTGAGAGCCCGGTGATCTTTGATACAGCACCAATTTCAAAGTAGGTGTTGGTAGTGTTGTTAAGGCGTTCTGTCGTAGTAGGCATGATGGTTAGTAAGTTAAAGGTTTTGTGATTTTCGCTTTTTGCACTATTAGATCAAAGACGACCAAATTACACAAGTAGCTACATCCAGTCGTTGATGATTTGGCAGATGTTATTTTTTTTAAAGAAATTCGATTTTCCCCGATGAGTCCCGCAGGCGGTTCGACGCCCACGGGACCCCGTTGATGGTGATTCTTTCGGTTGCCAGAGGCTAGTGTGATTCCCACCCAGTTGCCGCATAGCCTGCTGGTCCGAAAGTTGATTGATTGTTTTAGCCGCCTGGGGCAAACCCGCATATTCCGAGGGGGCTTGTCGCGATAGTCATCGTGATGAGCATTTTATAAAATACGTATTTCAATTATTTAGCAGTTTTATCTTAGGTTTTGAATGGATTTAGTTTCTCCTGAATTAGTTCATTGGCTGATTAACGGCTGTAAGTTGACAGTTTTACAATAATTAATTGTCCAATAACGCTTCGGGAAAATGTTCAAATAATGTTCATTTAAAGTTTTTCCTAAAAAATGAAGTTTTATTGGCTAAAAATGACCGTAATAGGCGAATTGGACGGATATTGAGTACCAATGAATAGCTTTAATTAGATGTTCATGGCTGTTTGAACAACTCAGTGCAGCTCAGGCAAGAGGAGGCTCTACTGGGGATGCTCGGACAACTTTGAAAGCTATCAATCCAATACAGCCCTCTCAACTATGGTGGAATTAGATAGCCTCGCTCGGCGAATCTTCTTAGATCAGATGCTCGAAACTATGAAACTAATCCGTTTTCCCCAATTGATACTCTTAGCAGTTATGACGGTATCCGGCGTCACCGCTAAGAGCGATACGAAGCTGAATGTCTTGTTCATTATGACGGACGATCTTAACTGCGATATCGGCAGCTACGGCCATCCGCTGGTAAAGACCCCAAACATAGACAGGTTGGCTAAAGAAGGCGTGCTTTTCGAGAATGCTTATTGCAACTATCCAATTTGCGGGCCTTCGAGGGCTAGTTTTATGACGGGTCTCTATCCGGAGCAAAATGGGGTGACGGTGTTGAGGCGGCTATTTCGAAACTATGTGCCGGACGCGGTCACGATGTCCCAGCACTTTATGGCGAACGGTTATACTGCGACCCGGGTTGGCAAAATTTATCATTATGACAATCCACGGGGAATCGGAACGGAAGGGCACGACGATCCCGCCTCTTGGAATCACGTAATTAATCCGAGGGGTCGTGACAAAGCGGATGAGGAGCACACGTTTTCGCTCAACCCAGGAACGTTTGGGGCTACCCTGAGTTGGCTGGCCGCTGACGGTAGCGACGAAGAGCAGACGGATGGGATTGTCGCGACCGAGGCGATCCGACTTCTTCAAGAGTACTCAGCACTGGAGGAGCCTTTCTTTCTCGGGGTCGGCTTTTTCAAGCCGCACACTCCCTATGTTGCCCCGAAAAAGTATTTCGATATGTATAATATGGAGGATATTGAGGTACCAGAGATCCCTGAGGGCTATTGGGATACGATCCCCGAGCCTGCGAAGAAATCCGTGACGGCATTCAAGAATCAAATCAATCTCCCCAAGGAAACGGCCAAAAAGGCCATCCTTGCCTACTATGCCACAATCTCCTTTCTCGATGCCCAGATCGGACGCGTTCTAGATGGTTTGGAGCAAAACGGTCTAAAAGATAATACCATCGTTTTGTTCAGTTCGGATCATGGCTACCATATGGGCGAGCATGGCCACTACCAGAAGAACACGCTCTTCGAGAATGCGGATCGCGTTCCACTGATTATGTCGTCTCCCGGGATGAAGGCGGCCGGCAAGCGATCGCAGTCGTTTGTGGAAATGATCGATTTCTATCGGACATTGAGCGATCTTGCTGGATTGACCGAACCGCCTAGTTACGTGCAAGGCGCGAGTTTGCGGCCGATTTTGGACGACGTATCCGCGAGGGTGCGACCGAATGCCTTTACCCAATTGATTAATGGATACACCCTTAGAACTCGCGATTTCCGTTTTTCCCAGTGGAAAACGAACGAACCTTCCAATATCGAGCTTTACGATCGAAGGAAGGATCCCGAGGAAATGGTTAACCTAGCCAAAAATCCCGATTACGCCGCCCAAGTCAGACGGTTGAAAACGCTATTGGCGAAGCGGATTGCCGATGCTACGGAGCGACCGGAGGGCTTGAAATTTATTCCGCCTGAGCCAGGTGACCGAGGTGTCAGCAAAGTTGACACGTATTTTTGAATGAATTCGGTGTCTGGCAAGGTCGCAGCCAAACGTCCGTGCGGTGCTTGGGTTTAGTGCAAGCTCGTATTGGCTTTTAGAACTCGCACTCGCAGTCGAGAAGGGTTCCTTCCGAATTTTCTCTTCAACTGCCCCCAGCCTTCGGTGTGGTGCATGAAATAGTAGGCATAGGCGAACACCCAAACTTTGACCGCATGAACAACCAACGCGCCGGCAAGGCCGAGCACGATTCGTAGGCGGTGTTTGATCCGCAAGGTGGGTATGAACGTAGAAAGTCTATAAAGGAATTCCTAGTGGACAACTACGCACGAGGCTACGACGGCGACGTTGATAAGTACGGCGGCAAACATTCAGTTTGTTGATCGATCGGGATGAAGGCCGGCGAAACTCTGCTAATCGTTCTTTATCAGTTTATCTCTTAGCGGGAAGCGAATCTTCGGTCTTCCCGGTTGCCAGCGCTCAGAACGTAGGCGGTAAGATCTAGAATATCGTCCTTGCTCAGCAAGTTCAGTAAACCGGGAGGCATGGGCGATATCTCTGAGGTACCCATCGTAGCTACTTTCTTGCGATCGATGGAGACGCGCTGATTGGGATCGTAGAGATCCGTGTTTAATAAGACTGCATCTTTGTTGAGATTCACGACGTTGCCGTAGTATTTGGTTCCGTCTAGCATTGTTACTTCGAGGGGTACGAACTGCTCGTTGATGGATTTGCTTGGATTGATAATCTGATCGATAAAGTCGGCAGCGGAATAGCGTCCGCCGGATCCAGTCAAGTCGGGCCCGTTTGATCCACCTGCGTTGCCGAAACGGTGGCAGGCGTAACAGGCGGCTGCTGCGAACATTGCCCGCCCATTGTCGAAATCGCGATTTTCTAGGCTTTCGTCTAAGTAGGGGGTTATGTCTTCCATGGTCCAGCTTTTGACGAAGGCCCGCCCTTTCGTGGCTGCCGCGGTCAAGGCCTCCATCGGCGACTTCTTTTCCGGTTTGCGGGCGAGAGCTTTGGCTAAGTCTTTTTGCTCTTCATCACTAAACGTATTTAGAGCATCTTTACGGATGTTTTCCACAAAGATCTGGAATGAGCGTCCTCCCCGGTAGTTAGCGGCGTTCAAGAACCAATCGATATATTCAGTTCGTAACTCGTTAGTCCAGCCAGTTGTCAGCATGCGTAGGGAGCGGGCATACTCTAGTTGCTCTTCTTGAGTCGGAGCTTGTTTGAGAAGAGCGATGGCCTTCTTGGCCACTGTTGGCGATTGCAGGTAGACCAAGGTTTCGCAGAGCACCTGATTCATTTCCAAAGTACTAGCAGGAAAGTGGGTATCGAGTTGGACCGTCACCTTCATCGCCAAGGCAGGCTTTGGCCGTCCGAAACGATTGAATACAACTTGGTAGGTTCTAACGAACCCGCGTTGATCGATTTCGCTTAGCTTGTCGAAATCGATGTTGAGAAGGGCGTTAACGATATCTTCGCCTAAAGTCTTGTTCACCGTCGGATCGCTATCTTTTCGGTGGAAAGGGTCGATACCTTCGACACGAGCCAGTGCGAGTAGGGCTGGGATTTGCCGGCTCGCTGAACGTTCCTTTAAAGCTCGGTTGGCCCAAGTTCTCGAGGGCTGGCTTTCGATAGCGATACGGGCTGCTGAACGCATGAAAGGATCCTCGTGATCGAGATAGCGCCAGGCTTTCTTGACAGCATTCGCGTCGATCACTCCGTGGTATTGCTCGAGGCTTCTCCGCAAATTTCGAGCCCGTTGTCCGCTCGTTTTGGCGTTCACGGGTGAATTATCTTCGTCCCCAATATAGGTAATGCGATACAAGCCGGATTGCACTCGCCTTCCGCCGATGGTGAAGTACATCGCCCCGTCCTTAGGATTGATGACCGCGTCGGTCACTGGCATGGGGGCTCCCGACAAGAACAATTCGAAATCGCCTCCGTAGCTGGAGCCTTTCGGCTCGAGGTGAGTTGCGTAGATCTTGCCCCAACTCCAATCGAGGATGAATAAGGCCTTCTGGTACTTGGCCGGGAATTTGGCTCCGTAGCCGAAGGTCACACCCGTTGGAGATCCTGGACCTATGTTGACAGCCGCGGGAACGGTATCGATGTACCATTCGGGCCATTTGCCCGTGCCGTTGCGCCAGCCATAGTCGGACCCACTGACGACGTGGTTCACCCGAGTGGGTCGGTACCAGGGAGTATTTAAGTCATACTCCATATCGGCATCATAGGTGAATAACTCGCCATCGGCGTTGAAGTCGGCGTCGAAAATATTGCGATATCCGTGCGAGTATATCTCGAATTCTTTCCCATCGGGAGACACCTCGTAGATGATACCGGCAGGTGCTAAACGGTCACGATTGTGGCCTCGACCGTCAGGCATACGTGGCAACAGATGGTCTTCGCCCCAGTTGGTGTTGACTCGCGTCGAGCTCCATTCGGTTGGTTCCGTATTGTTGCCTGTGATCAGGAAAATCGATTCCCCATTGGGTGATAAGCGAACGGCGTGCACGCCATGATCGCCACGGGCGGATATTTGCCGCAGCAATTCGACTTTATCTAGCTTGTCGTCGCCATTCGAGTCGGTGACGCGGTAGAGTCCAGATTTGGATGGATCTTCGTAGTTGTTGACACCGACGTAGAGAGCGTCGAAAGCCCAAAGCAGGCCGTTGCCCGCTATGATTTCGGCGGGTACTTTTTCGATATCGTCGGGATCCAAGACCTCCCCCGGCTTGGGAGCGGGAAATCGGAAAAGTCCGCCAAATTGGTCACTGGCGATGAGGCGCCCTTTGGCATCGATGCACATATTAACCCAAGACCCCTGAGTTTCTTGCGGAACGGAGTACAGTAATTCGACCTCGAAACCTTCTTTTACGGTTATCCGCTTGCGTGGCGTGGCTCGGTTTTCGTTTACCGAGGCTCCTTCCTTGAAGTAGGCAGCCTCGAGCGCCCTTTTGGCAGCTTTGCCTGTAAGTGTTTTCAGTCGAACGTCCCGAACGCGGGCGATCATGGGAGGGCCACGATGTAACTGAATCCCGATCTTCCCCTCACGTGGCACGCCTGGAAAACGGTCCGTGACGTCGACGGTGACGATTCCATTGACTTTGTGAATGACCCGATCCCCTGCGGCGATGACCTCATACTCGTTCCAGCCCCGCAGGGAAATTTCAGGAGTCATACCGAGGTTGCCTGTGATTTCCGGCGTCGATTTCCCCTTCTCGTCCACCGCGTCAGTTACCAGCACTTTTTGACCACGGGTAGCGACGATTCCCCGGCCGGTTTTCTCGCTGTAGTACATCCCTAGATATTCAGATCTCGGATGGATATCCAATTGGTTTCCCGAAAGTCCAAAGGGAACGCCGTCTATCGACTGAGCACGGTACATGATTCCGGAGTTGTTCTCGCCCGAAAGGCGGAGCGAGACCTTAAGATGGAAATCGCCTGCATCCTCCCCCTTCCAAACTAGGAAGGTGTTGGCTTTGAGGGTGACTCCATGCGTGGAACCGACGATGGCTCCGTTCTCGACTTTCCAGAGGCCGCTTTGGCCCTCCCATCCGGAAAGGTCTTTTCCATTGAAAAGGGATTCAAATCCGGATTGGGCTTGGCTGATGGAGTAGAGCAGAGTGAGGGCTAGCCAAAAGGAGTGGAATTTGAGCTGGTATCGCGTCTTGTGATTGCGGTGGTTCATTGTAGGAAAAGCTTACGTTGGAAGTCGATTGGCTTATAAGGAAAGTTGAAGATAGTGGGGAATCTGGAAAAATCTTGTTCGAGGTTGTCTTTTCCAGCATTCAGAATCCGACATTTAAAGTAGTATTCTCAAGTAAGGTGAATATACTATATTTCGTAGATTATTCGCCTTGATTGCTCAAGGTAATAGGTTGTTTCCCGCAATCATTTGTACGAATTCGGTAAGAGGCTACAATTTATTTGATAGAGTTAAGAAGCTGTATTCCCTGTCTGTGTAGAATTTTTAGAGCGATCGAAAGTCGCTAGCGAGTCGTCCCGGAAAACCCAATACCCTATGAAGAATTCACTAATTCTGTTTTCTATTCTATATCTAGCTCATGGTCTAATCTCAGCTGAAGATAGGCCTAATATTGTCCTCATAATTTCGGACGACCAAGCGTGGACGGACTACAGTTTTATGGGACACGAGCACATTCAAACCCCGCGTTTGGATTATCTGGCTGCCGAAAGCGCGACTTTTAGGCGGGGCTATGTTCCTACTGCCCTTTGTCGACCCGCACTGATGACGTTGGCTACCGGATTGTATACGCATCAGAATCGCACGTCGGGCAACGATCCCGCTAATACAGAACAGAATGCTGCTCACGCTAAAGCGGCAGGAAAAACCGCGAAAGAGCTGTTGATTTCCCATATAGATGAACTGCCCACTTTGCCTCGATTGCTTGGCGAGGCAGGTTATTTAAGTCATCAAAGCGGTAAATGGTGGGAAGGTTCGTATCAGCGGGGTGGATTCACTCATGGGATGACCCGAGGGTTTCCGAAACCGCGTGGAAGGCACGGGGACGATGGCCTGAAAATCGGGCGAGAGGGATTGGATCCCGTGCTCGATTTTATCGACGAAGCCCAGAAGCAACAAAAGCCATTCTTCGTTTGGTATGCTCCTTTCCTACCTCATACGCCTCACACGCCCCCCGAGCGCTTGTTCAAAAAATACAAAGAGTTGGTGGACAGCGAATTCGTTGCCAAGTACTACGCCATGTGCGAGTGGTTTGACGAGACCTGCGGGCAACTCCTGGATGGCCTGGAAAGCCGAGGTGTTCGGGACAATACCCTGGTCGTTTATGTTACGGACAATGGCTGGATTCAGCGGGAAGACCGAAATGGCTACGACCGTCATTCCAAACGCAGTCCTTACGAGGCCGGAACGCGGACGCCAATAATGTTCTCCTGGCCTGGAAAAATCGCTCCTTCCGAGCGTCCAGAACTATGCAGCAGTATCGATATCGTGCCAACGATATTGGCGGCTGCGAATGCATCCGGCCCAAGCAATTTGCCGGGGCTCGATTTGTTGCCGGCTTTGCAGAGTGGAAAGAAGATCCGAAGAAATACGCTTTTTGGGGAATCCTTCGCCCATGATATCGCGGACATCCATAACCCCGAAACCTCCTTGCTTTATCGATGGGTGATCGAAGATGAGTGGAAGCTGCTCCTCAGTTATGACGGTCGGCCGGGCAAGATGAAATATCCTCCTGACGAAACGGCTCCAATCTTGTTCAACCTGAAATCGGACCCCAACGAAAGAATCGATCTTGCTGATTCGAATCAACGGGTTGTCAAACGCCTTGCTCGTAAAATAGCCCGCTGGTGGCCTGTGAGAGAACGGACCGTAAAGGGCCTCGATTGAAGTAGTCGCGGACCTTGGACCGTGCCCGCAGATAGACCTATTTCCCTGAAATACCGGCATTTCGTTTGCCCAGACCTGCTTATAGGGACGATCATCCTGCTTCCGCGAAGCGAAATTTGAATTCGTAGAAATCACTGGTAATCGATCAATTATGAACAGTCGCTGTCGCGAAATAACGCTTCGCGTCATGAGGATCCTGCTAACGTAGGACGATTAATAAGAAAGGCAGGGGGACCCGCAGCATTCTGAGCTTTTCGACGAGGGCGGTCCTCCAATTCCGTTTTGAAATCTTTTTAGTGGATCGATCGAGAAGGACTGTTAGAATTGCACTTAAATTGTGAAGATCTTCTGTCAGACTCAGATACAGATATTGCTGACATTGTCTTTCCTTCTGGGGGCTTGCGCTCCCGAATCGGAAAGAGAAGCGGGCAGAGTCGATGCGGTTGAATCAGGCCGATTGCTCGCATACCGGCACTGCATCGCTTGCCATCAGGTCCCAGAACCTGATTTGCTAACGAAGCGCAGTTGGGAGTTTGCGCTGACCTACATGGGATTCTTTTTGGGGATCGTCGATTATCAGGCAATGGAAGGGGTAGAGGAATTCGCTTGGGACAGTATCCGATTGCGAGAGGAGTTTGTTCGCGATGCGAAAATGATCCCAGAACAACCGCTGATCTCGGAGAAGGACTGGAAGCAACTGAGGAGCTATTACATCGCAAACGCGCCGGAAAAAGCGATTCCTCAGCCTAGTAAGTCATCTATCTCGGAAGAGCTGGATCTGTTTATGGTGGCTGAAACGCAATACCGTATGGATTCTGCCATTACGTCCATGGTCCATTTTGACGAAACGAATAAGTTGCTTTACGTACACGATAGTGGAGCGGAACGCCTAACGGTCCTAGATCGCAATTTCAATTTTCACGACGCCCATTCTTCGCCAGGAGTCGCTTTGGTGAAGGCTCGCAGCGATGGGGGATCACTTTATTTGCTCTCCATCGGGGATCTCTTCGCTTCCAATATTGGAGTCAAGTTTGGCGAATTGCAGCGAACACGAGTGCTCTCCGGTGTATTTATGGGCTTGGAAATCCTGGTTAAAGGCTTGCATCGTCCAGCGGATTTCGACCTGGCCGATTTGGACAATGATGGAGTGGAGGAATTCCTGGTGAGCAATTTCGGGGACTATACTGGAGATTTTTCAGTGTACAGAAAAAATGTATACACAGAAGAGTTTATGGACGATCCCCTCGTCCTTAGCCGACAGCCGGGAATAGTTAAAGGGGAGGCCCATGACTTCAATGGCGACGGGTTTCAGGACATTCTAGTAATGGCCAGTGCGGCTAGGGAAAATGTAATTCTATTTATTAATGATGGAAAGGGTGGTTTTGAACAAAGGATTCTTTTGGAGAAGCATCCTTCATTTGGTTACATAGGATTTGAAGTCCGCGATTTCGATAATGATGGAGCTCTAGATATCCTTACTTTGAATGGGGACAATGGAGATTCTGACCCATACAATACCCTAAAGCGAGATCATGGGATTCGCATCTATCTAAATCGGGGCGAGATGAATTTCGAGGAAACTTACTTTTATCCAATGTATGGAGTATATGGAGCCGAGGTTGAAGACTTCGACCAAGATGGGGATCTGGATATAGCTGCTATCGCCTTTCACCCGGCCTTCGATGTGGAGATCCCGGAGAACTTCGTATTTCTAGAGCAAGCTTCGGCCCTTGCGTTTAATCCGAGTACGCATCCCGCGACCTACAATGGCCGATGGCTATCCATGGATTCAGGAGACGCCGATGGAGACGGTGACGTAGATATTGTCCTGGGGGCGGCGTACGTGCCCGTGGGTATGCGGGACCGACATATGGATAGATTCGAACAGCTCGTTCAAGAGGGTCCGCCCATCTTGGTACTGGAAAATACTATCAAATAGGGAAACCTGCTGATCGGCACGATCATCCTGCTTCCGCTAAGCGGGACGAGGATTGAATTACCGTTCGGGAACCGCATCGGTCCCTGTAGAGCTTTTGTTTGCCCAAGAGACGTTTCGCGACTGCGGGATCTTGCGAGCTACTTAGGAATTTATCCTGTTATAAATAGTTTGAACCAATCCCCAGTTTTGCGACTATTTGCTCTTAAATTATGAAGCCATTGAAACTGCCCCTCATTGTTATTCTAGGGAGCGTTGCTCTACTGATCGGGAACGCTGCTCAGGCCGGCGAGAAGAGTGTTTCCTTTTCCGCCAAGTTGCTAGCGGTGGACGCCAATGAAGGCTGCGCCATCGTCGATGTCAACAATGACGGAAAACTGGATTTGGTCGCTGGCCGAAATTGGTACGCGGCTCCAGACTTCGTCCCACGGCCGCTAAGGCCAATCGACGATCGCAATGGATACATCCATTCCAATGGCGACTTCCCCTACGACGTGGACGGCGACGGATGGATAGACATTATCGCCCAATCCTTTTTCCAGACCGAGATAAATTGGTTTCGGAACCCGGGTTCTGAAGGGCTGAAGCTCGGGCTTCTTTGGGAAGAGCATTTGCTAGTGGACACGAAGGTTGATCGCAATGAAGCCGAACTGATGGAAGACATCGACGGGGATAGTGTGCCCGAGCTCATTGTCAATTCCTGGAATAAGGAGACTTCGTTGCTGGCCTGGCAGTTCACTTCCGAGATCCGCGAAGTTGCGATTCCGATAGGCAATCGCATGGTCAAGGAAATGCGGGAAGTTCCTTCCGCCTACAAAATCACTATTGGCTCCAACAAGAATGGACATGGCCTGGGTATCGGTGATCTCAACGGCGACGGGCTTAAGGATATACTTTTTCAATCCGGCTGGTACGAGCAGCCAAAAGAAAAGGCTTTTAGCCAAGCGTGGAAGCTACATGAGGACTGGTTTCTGCACGCCTCCATTCCTATTATCGTTCGGGATCTTAATGGGGATGGGCGCAACGATTTCATTTATGGGATGGGCCACGATTATGGTCTTTACTGGCGAGAGCAAATAGAGCCCGCTCCGGATGGGACCTTGAGATGGAACGAGCACCTGATCGACGATTCCTTTTCCCAGCCACATGCCCTTCACATGGCGGATATAGATGGCGATGGAGAAGACGAGCTGATCACGGGAAAGCGCGTATTCGCTCACAATGGCAAGGATCCAGGTGGCAAGGAAGAGGCGGTTGTGTATTACTATAATTGGGACAGGAGGACGAAGCAGTTCAACCGAAAAACGATCGTCAGAGGATCCGCAGGCATAGGTTTGCAAATACGAACGGGTGATCTCAACGGCGATGGTCGTCTCGATATCGCGGTGGCGGGCAAAAGCGGGACATATATAATATTCAACGAGGGGTGAGGATTGCCCGAAGATTACGCGAATGATCGCAGATTAGTTCTGCATAGGTTCAAAACTTCATACCTTCGGTACTCATGAATATTTCGATTATCGGAGGACCGAGCCGGTCTTTCTTGCTTCTCCATCTACACGCTGCCTGCTACGGAGAAATTCATCTCGTAGTCCTTAATCATAGAGATCTGGGTTGATCTACGTAATCTGCGGGCATAATACTTTAATCAAGATGGCTGAATTGAATTTTAAGCAGGAACTGGTGGGTTGCTATGGGTTTCCCGTATCGGAAAATCCCACACAGGCGATGATCGAACCGGCGTTTCAGGACATGGGTCTAGAGTGGCGTTATCTCACTCTCGAAGTGAAACCCGATGGATTGCGGGGTGCTGTGGAAGCGGCCCGCGTGTTCGGCTTCAAGGGATTCAATTGCACGATACCCCATAAAGTTGAGGTGATCCAGTATCTGGATGGCTTGGGGGAATCTGCGGAATTGATGGGGGCCGTGAATTGCGTAGTTAACCGCGACGGAAAATTCATCGGCGAGAACACGGATGGAAAAGGATTTGTCTCATCGTTGAAGGAGATCGGGGACCCGAATGGCAAGAGCGTGGTGATCTTTGGAGCTGGCGGGGCATCGCGGGCGATCAGCGTGGAGATGGCTTTGTCGGGAGCAACGCATTTGACGATCGTCAATCGAAGCGAGGAGAGAGGCCGTCGACTCGTGGATCTACTTGAGGGACGGGTGAAAGAGCGTTGCCCTGCCTTGGAGACGGAATTCATTCCTTGGTCGGGCGATTTCGAGATCCCCGAAGGGAGCGATATCGTTATCAATGCGACGTCTATCGGGTTGTACCCAGATGGCGATGCTAGATTAAATCTCGATACGGATACTTTAAGATCAGATATGATAGTAGCGGACGTTATTCCCAATCCCCCTAGGACGCGTTTGATTCGGGACGCCGTGGAAAAGGGATGCCGCGTGATCGACGGGCTCAGCATGCTTGTTGGTCAGGGTGTTATTGGGATAGAATACTGGACCGGGAAAACGCCTGACGCATCCGTAATGCGAGGGGGCTTGAAAGCGGTTTTTGGCGACGCCTAGTGATTAATGCGTTCAAGGGCTGCCAAAAGACTGCACTTGAGATTCGTGAGTTGATCGCGATCGATTCGTGCCCTCGGATCTCTCGATTTTATACGAAGCTCGTCGAAGGCGATTCCACGTTCGGTGTGAATGTGGGCTGATGTGATATCGAATTCGTGACTATGGACGACTTGAGCGAGCCGATACAACAAGCCAGGAGCGTCCGCCGAGTGAGTATTGATAATCGCCCTCCGCTTTGAGATTTCATCGTAAACTTCAACCTTCGGCGAAAGTTGCGGGGCGTCTGGGTCGCTGGATTCCTTCTCTCCTGATTCTAGCGTTTCGATGAACTCATCTAGCTTGGAATCTCCGAAGTCAGTGGATGCCAGTTTCTTGCTCAGCCTTTCTTCGAAAATTTGTCGGGCGTAGTATTCGCTAAAGTTTTCCTGATCGCGAGGACTCACGAGAAAGGTGTCGATAGCGATGTTGTCCTCCCTGGAAATGGCACTGGCCGATTTGATCGAATAGCCAGCGTAGAAAAACGATGCCGTCAACTTGTGGAAGAGACCCGCTCGATCCCAGGTTACGATAGTCGCGATGGTGAATGGCGATTTTTCATCCTCGCGCCAGTTGATTATCGGAATCAAAGTTCCGAACGAATCAGCATCGGATATCCGGTTCAGAAGATCGTGAACCATCTGTAGGTGGAGGACGATGTCGCCAACGTCGTTTTCGGCGAAGTAGGAATCGGGAAGCAGGTTCAAATGGGCTTCCTTTTCGCAATCGCTAATACCCGGGATTAGCTTTTCGAGACTTTGATCGGATATCATCTTTAAGAGGGATGTTCAGTGGCGTTGCGTGATGATTGTATATGCGTCCAGTCTTGGCGACGAGTGGTGCCTTTCTCAATTCCTGTCGCAGAAATCCGATAAAGGCTGGGTGACCTCTATCGAAGGCCCGTATTGCTAGATCCGTGCCAAACGCATATCGTAAACGGATTTTGACAATCTTGCTAAAACTCAGGTGCTCGAATGGATAATTTTAAACCTTTTCGGTTGGGTAGCTGCTGAAAAGCGAGCACCTAAGCAGGATTTCCCCCTCCCGGAAAAAACAACGGGGGATGCCCAAAAGATATGTTCCAAACAATGATCACTGCACAATTACCAAGAAGGTGTCGCAGCAAATATTCGATAAAACTACCTCGACACCACATTCCTGTGAAGGGAATAATGAAAGTATTCTAATGAAGCTGGAGTTTTGGTTTTGGAAAACGGCGTTGATGCTTGCGGCTTCTTTTATGGTAGCCGGTTGCTCGAAGAAAGTATGGTATAAAGGCAACACTCACGCCCACACGGTCTTGTGCGGCCATGCAGATACTTCGCCGGAAGGAGTCACCAAATGGTACCATGATCAGGGATACAATTTCCTCGTTCTCTCGGAGCACAATCAATTCATAGATCCGCAGACTGTGAAGATGCCAGCTAACATGCGTGAGGACTTCATTCTCATACCCGGCGAAGAGGTAACAGGAGGGCTGATGGCTCACACGACTGCCCTCAATATTGATGGGCTCGTTGATCCCCGACTGCAGCAACCCCCAGGCGCCAGTAAGACGCAGGTCATCCAAGCCCATGTTCATGGAGCCAAGCAACAAAACGGGTACACGATCCTGAACCATCCAAACTTCCATTACATGCACACGATTTCCGATATACGGCCGGTTGAAGGACTTCATTTGTTTGAACTCTACAATGGTCATCCGTCTGTGAACAACTTTGGGGACGACGAACACATATCTGTGGAGGAGCTTTGGGATGAACTACTAACAGACGGAATGCTTATCTACGGGGTCTCTTCTGATGATGCCCATCACTTCCAGGATCTGAGTCTCGAACGTTCAAATCCGGGTCGAGGTTGGGTTATGGTGAGGGCGAATGAATTAAAGGCCGATGCGATAGCAGATGCGATTTTACGAGGTGATTTTTATGCTACGAGCGGTGTTATATTGAAAGAGGCAGATATAGACGGTCAGCGAATCTCGCTCAGGGTGGATGAGAGAGAGACTGAGCGGGAACTTTCTAGCTCCTTCGTGGTTGGTCACATCGTCGATAGAGGCGAGGCAGGCTATTTAATCGAGTTTATTGGACCGGGAGGGGAGGTCTTGGAATCCTCTCGAGGGCTTCAGGCAAGCTTCGAAGTGACGAGTACTCACAGTTATGTTAGGGCTAAAGTAACAATGATTCGGAAGACACCGCAAGGTCTCGAGAATTTCTATGCTTGGATGCAACCATTATTTATAGATGGTAGAAAGCATGGCCTCTAAAGCTCCTCCTTACTCAATGGTTGAAACACTTCGAACTTCGAGATATTGATGAAAAAATGCCTGTCCTTAATGTTCTTTGTGCTCGTCGCCTCGTCGCCTATTGCCGCCGATCGGCCGAACGTCGTGGTCTTCTTGACCGATGATCAGGGCTGGGGCGACCTCAGCATCAACGGAAACAAGAATTTGAATACGCCGCATATCGATTCGCTGGCTCGAGAGGGTATTCGATTCGATCGATTTTATGTTTGTGCGGTGTGCTCTCCTACTCGGGCGGAGTTCTTAACGGGCCGCTACCATGCCCGCAGTGGCGTCTACAGCACTTCCCAAGGAGGGGAGCGGATGGACTTGGATGAAGTGACCATCGCTGACACCTTCAAAGCCGCAGGCTATGCTACGGGAGCATTTGGCAAATGGCACAATGGGATGCAGTACCCGTATCACCCAAACGGTCGTGGATTCGACGAATATTACGGGTTTGCTTCCGGCCATTGGGGCGACTACTTTTCCCCGCCTCTTGAACGGAATGGCAAGATCGTCCAGGGCGAAGGTTTCCTCGTCGATGATCTGACGGACAAGGCCATGAAATTCATGGAGAAGAATAGGGACGGGCCGTTTTTCGCTTACATCCCTTACAACACCCCTCACTCGCCGATGCAGGTTCCGGACGAGTTTTGGGAGCGATTCAAGGATAAGGAAATCGTCATGCGGAATCGTGAACCAGAAGGGGAGGTGATGTCCCATCTCCGTTCCGCCTTAGCGATGTGCGAGAACATCGATTGGAATGTTGGCAGAGTTCTTGAGAAGCTCGATGATCTTGGGATCGCTGATAACACGATTGTAGTTTATTTTCATGACAATGGCCCCAACGGCGTAAGGTGGAACGGGGATATGAAAGGCCGAAAAGGATCGACCGACGAGGGTGGTGTGCGCACAGCCATGCACATGCGCTGGCGGGCTAAGTTCGAGAAGGGAAAAGTGGTTAAGCAGATCGGCTCTGGTATAGATCTACATCCTACATTGGCAGATCTGGCGGGTATTCCGACAGTGAATAAAAAACGACTGGATGGGCGTAGCCTAAAACCTTTGTTGCTAGAGGACAATCCCGATTGGAAAGGACGGATCATCATCAACCAATGGAAAGACAGGATCAGCGCTCGCAATCAGAGATATCGTTTGGGTGATGACGGTGGTCTCTATGAAATCAACCGAGACCCAGGGCAGCGAAATGACATTTCTCAACAAAATCCGGACGTGGCCAAACGCCTTCAAGCGGCCATCGATCATTTCAAGAAGAATGCAATGAAGGGCTATGGCCAGGACGATCGCCCATTTATATTCGCTCATCCAGATTACAAATATACGCAGATTCCTGCTAGGGATGGGATCGCCCATGGTGAGATTGAGCGATCGAACCGTTGGCCCAATTGCTCATTCTTTCGGAATTGGGTAAATGTAGACGATATCATAACGTGGGACGCTGAAGTAGGCTTTAGTGGTAAGTACCGCGTGGAAATCGAGTATGCCTGTCCGGAGGAAGATGTGGGATCGACGATTCAGTTGAGTTTTAACAACTCTAAATTGAAAGGTAAAATTACCGAAGCCCATAACCCTCTGTTGCGAGGTGGCGAGAACGATCGCCATCCTCGGGGAGAATCCTACGTGAAGGATTTCAAAACCATGGAGCTCGGAGTAATCGATCTCGAGAAAGGCGTGGGTACTCTCACCCTAAGCGCTCTCGAAAAACCGGGAAGTCAAGTAATGGAATTCCGGCTGCTAATGCTGACGCGGGTAGAGTGAAGGATATTTTTACAGGAAACGCCCCGCTAATGCAGGACTACAAGATGGCTCTACAGCGAGCGAGCAAGATGAGATTAGAAAAGCTTGAGTTCAATGAGTATCATGCTTAAGCGTTAGCGGGATCAATCCAGTGAATGCAGGGGGCACATCCTATTAAATAAAAGTTTTTATGACGATGTATTTTAGACGAATTATGATTATGGTCACGGCGTTGACCTTGCTTATTACATGCACTTTAGCGGCTAGATTTGAGAAAGGCGAAACCCCGCCCAATATCGTCCTCATTTTCATCGATGACATGGGTTATGCGGATATTGGACCGTTCGGGGCTCGTGATTTTTCGACTCCTAATCTCGACCGACTAGCTGAGGAAGGTCGCAGGTTTACCGATTTTGCGGTCACCGCGCCGGTTTGTTCGGCATCCCGGGCATCATTGCTGACCGGCGTTCTGCACATTAGGATAGGCGTTACAGGAGCTTACAATCCCAAAGCCATAGAGGGTATTCACGAGCAGGAAATGACGCTTGCCGAGTTGTGTAAGCAAAAGGGATACGCGACTGCGATATACGGAAAATGGCACTTAGGGCATCATCCAAAGTTTCTTCCGTTGAATCATGGCTTTGACGAGTATCATGGAATTCCTTACTCGAACGATATGTGGCCTTGGCATCCTCGGTATCATGGCTTGGCTCCCGACGATCCAAAGCGGAGGGAAGTCTATCCAGATCTCCCCTTAATCGAAAATGATCGGGTTATCGACGCGGATGTGACAGCCGAGGACCAGAAAAATGTGACGCAATGGGCAACGGAACGGGCTCTGGACTTCATCGATAGGCAACACAAGAAACCCTTCTTTTTATATCTGCCCTATTCTATGGTGCATGTGCCGCTATTCGCCAGCGACGCGTTTATTGGCAAGAGCGGGACGGGCTTGCTGGGAGACGTTATAATGGAGCTCGACGATTCCGTCGGTAAGGTTGTCGATAAGCTTCGCGAATACGGAATCGCCGATAACACTTTGATAGTCTTCACTTCCGACAATGGCCCATGGGTAAGCTACGGGGATCATGCAGGATCGGCGGGTCCATATCGGGAAGCTAAAGGGACTTCATTTGAAGGAGGAATCCGCGTTCCCACGATTTTCTGGTGGCCGGGAGAGATTCCGGCCAACACGAACTGCGATGAATTCGCTTCCACAATAGATATACTGCCGACGGTGGCTAAGTTGATTGGAGCACAAACGCCTAACCATAAAATTGATGGCAAAGATATCGGGCCTCTGTTGTTCGGAGAGCGTGGGGCACTCTCGCCGCACGAGACCTTTCCCCATTATTATCAGAGACAGTTGCAAGCGGTGAGAAACGAACGATGGAAACTCGTGTTTTCCCATAAATACCGCTCGCTCAATGGTCGGCAGGGCGGAACGGGTGGATTGCCGGTGGACTATAACCAGAACTTGGCGTCGCTAGCATTGTACGACTTGGACAATGATCCAGGTGAAACGAAGAATGTTATTAATCAGTATCCAGAAATTTATGCCGAATTGCTGGACGCTGCGGAAGCGTATCGGCAAGAACTGGGCGATCGGTTGACCAAAACTAGAGGGAGCGGCTTGCGGGAACCCGGAAGACTTGGACCTAATGATAGAAGGCTAATTTGGTATTGAGCCTAGGAGGTGAAGCGGAATTTATTTCACATCGCTCATGCTTCGCTAGATCCCAGCTTTGCTTGGTCAGGATCCCCGACTTGTCGGGGCCATGATTGATGTTGTTTTCACGAACAATTCTTATTGATCACTCTTTATTCAAGATGGCATTGGTTCCGGCGAAGCCGGATCCTGCTAGTCTCGCTTCGCGAGCGACTTTAGCGATCTCGCGACTGCGGGAAAGCGATGTCGAAAAAATGCATACAAATTGATACTCTACATGTCCCAATTAATCAAATGCCTGATCGTCCTTAAATTAATTATCGCCGGTTCGGCACCCATTTTTGGCGAACAGCCAAATATCATCTTTATTTTGGCGGATGACATGGGTTATGGGGACGTTCAGGCATTGAATCCCCGATCAACGATTCCGACGCCTAATCTCGATCGCCTGGCTCGGGAAGGTATAACCTTTACAGATGCCCACTCACCATCCGCGGTCTGCACGCCTACTCGCTATGGAGTGCTCACAGGGCGTTATTGCTGGCGGAGCGATTTAAAACGCGGAGTATTGAATGGATACGGAGCCCCAATAATCGAGCGGGATCGGGAAACCGTCGCTAGAGCCCTCAAGAGCCAAGGTTATTTTACTGGTGTGATCGGCAAATGGCATTTGGGTTTAGGCTTTCAGAAGACGAATGGAGAATGGGACTGGAGCAAGGCTTTGGACTACTCGCCTGTAGATATTGGTTTCGACCGGTCCTTCGTTATCCCGGCCTCACTCGATTTTCCTCCTTATGTCTACATTGAAGGCCATCGGATCACTGGTCGTCCGGACCGGACACAGCCAGCTCAGTCATTTCCCGCTTTTCTCAGAAAAGGGGAGTTGGGGTCGGACTTCTCCATCATCGATTGCCTGGATCGCATAACTTCAGAAGCAGCCGACTTTATTGTGGAGCGTTCTAAGGCTTCCGTGCCGTTCTTTCTTTATTTTCCGCTCACGGCCCCTCACAAGCCCACCCTGCCGCACAGCCGTTACCAAGGCCGAAGTGGGTTGGGGCCTTACGGGGATTTCGTGATTCAAGTAGATGAAGTCGTCGGTAGTATTTTGGATACAATCGATAAGCAGGGGATTGCCGATAATACTGTGGTCTTCTATACCTCGGACAATGGATCATATATGTACCGTTACCAAGATCCAAGTGCGGTTGACCACATTAAAGACGCCTCGGTTCAAGGCTACTACGAAGGGAATCATATAGCCAATGGACCTTTGCGAGGAACGAAAGCGGATATTTGGGAAGCGGGCCATCGCGTGCCGTTTTTCGTCCGTTGGCCGGAAAGAATTCAAGCCGGTTCGACGACCGACCAGACAATTACCCACACGGATTTCTTCGCCACAGCTGTATCCATAGCGGGAGGAACGGTCCCCGGTGCCAAAGTGGCGGCTCAAGACAGCTTCGATTTTTCACCGTTGCTATTCGGCAGAGAGAAGGGCTGGAATCGGGCCCCGGTCATCCATCACTCGGGTGGGGCGATGTTTGCGATTCGAGAAGGGGATTGGAAACTGATTCTCGGTAGTGGCTCTGGCGGTCGAGAGCAGCCTCGTGGCAGGCGATTTGAGCATCCGTATAAGCTATTCAATTTGAAGGATGACATCGGGGAACGGGATGATCGATACCGAGAGTTTTCGGAAAAGGCTCAAGAATTGGAGCGAAAAGCGCTTGAGCTCATTAGCAGCGGTAGCAGCCGCTAGAATCAGGATTCAGTTTATTGACTCCCTCTCATGCACTCGGTAGCAATAAGAGAGCAGAGATACCCTATCGGCTCTGTATTGGCACTATGCTCACGAGAGGAACCAGGGGTATTCCGTCCAGGGTAATTCGATTAGTAGATTGGAAGCTCGTTGAGCGTTATGAAGATAGAGGGGTCTATCTCTACGACTTGAAGATCTATATTGGAGAACTAAACGACCTGGCTTTTTCTCAGCCGAGCCGATTGCAAGCCATGTACCAGCAGTTCCACGCTTGGTACCGAGAAGTCGATGCCGAGTTTTTGCAGTCCAAAGATCGTTGGCGTCCAAAGGGGTAGGTAAAATTTCTCCGCCCGAACGGTCGCCATGTTTGACTTTGCCAGGATAACAGCGCCATTTTGGAAGCCATTATTTATTATCAGAGAATAGCGTATGACCCAAAATATCTATAACCGTCGTTCTTGGCTGCAGACGATGCTCTATGGTTCGGGAGCTTTGTTTGGCATTAGCGCAGCCAGTCTTCTTGGCCGAGCGGCTCCGATAAGCCCGAAAGATAACATCAAGGTAACCAAACTGGAGACCTTCGTGCTCAAGAATTCGTGGGTATTCGTTAAGATATATACAGATGCGGGAATCACGGGTTGGGGCGAGATGCTTAAAGACGATGCCAAGGCCTGCGCGGCCGGAGCCTTGGAAGTAGGTGACTACCTGATAGGCAAGGATCCGAGGCGGGTGGTTCATCACTGGCAGGCTATTCATCGAGGGGCCTTCTATCGGGGTGGTCCCATCAAGTCGGCCATCTCATCGGGAATCGACCAGGCCCTTTGGGATATAACTGGCAAGTGCTACGGTGTGCCGGTTTACAAGCTTTTAGGCGGTCCGACACGGGACAGGGCCTTCGTTTACGGAGTGCCGGACAAGAAAACCGGCGTTAGGGCCATGAAGGTGGGCCCGATAGCAGATCGCAAGGCCCACAAGTATGCGGAAGGATACAAGTTTGTTGGCGAAGTCGTCGAACGTTTTGCCGACTTAAGGAAACGAATGGGGGACAACGTGGATATCGGAATCGATTTTCACGGCGCTGTGCAACCAACGACAGCGAGTGTTCTAATCAAAGAACTGGAGCCCTATAAGCCCTGGTTCTACGAGGAAGTCGTCCAGGCTCTGAATGTGGATGTTATGGCTGAACTGGCTAGGAAGACCCATATCCCATTCGCTACAGGCGAACGTATTTTCCTGAAGTGGGGATTCAGAGAGATTCTCGAGAAAGGGGCGGCCATGATTCTGCAACCGGATGTCAATTACGCTGGTGGCATAACCGAGCTCAAAGTTATTGCGGGTATGGCCGAGGCTTACTATGCCCCGCTTGCTCCTCACAATCCGAATGGACCCTGCTCGCTAGCTGCTAGTTTGCAGATTGCTGCATGTATCCCCAATTTTATGGTACAGGAGCGGGGGGATCGCGAACACGATTTGTTAGCGGAACCCTTGCCGCCGGTGAAAGATGGATTTAGGCCGATCCCCGAGGGGCCCGGACTGGGTATCACCATCGATCAGAATCGCATCGACGACGAAGTCGGCGAACCGAGGGAGTACCTACCGCAATACGACTTAGACGACGGATCGGTCGTGGATTGGTAATAATTAATCAATATGCTATCACTTTAATCGGTCGTAACGAATAAAGCCGGAGGACTCTCGCCATGTTGTTAGACGTACGCACCTACACGTGCAAACCAGGCACAATAAAGAAGCATTTGGAATTATACGAAAGATTGGGCAAGGCGCCACAGAGCAAACATCTTGGCCAACCACTCGCGTATATGACGACCGAAACGGGTAATCCCAACCAATACGTTCATATCTGGGTTTACGAAAACGCTGGCGATCGGGAAGCGAAACGCTCGGCCATGTGGGCCGATCCAGATTGGATTGCCTACACCCAGGAAAGCGCAAAACTGGGTGCGCTGGAAGCACAGGAAAATAAACTTATGGTGCCAGTAGACTTCTTCGGTCAGCCACGCTAGTCTAATACTCCCTTTTCATCATCGCTCCTAAGGCGCTAAGTTTTTCGTCTGTCAAGTAGGCGTAGCGATTGATCCAGAGACGTTTTTTAGAAACGGAGAAAACGGCCCGGGCTCGGGTCACCACATCGTCTATGGGACCAAAGGCATGAGTGAGGGGCCAGACCGGTGTGCTGGCGCACTCGGATTCGACCAGTTTCTGCTTCTCGGATAAAGCGGTGTGGGAGACGGGATGATTGTCCTGAAGAGCTGGATACTCGAAGGCATCGGAACTGTCTGGAGTAGGCGAAACAGCTTCGAAGGCCCCGCATAGGCAGTCGGCAAGAAGCTTGCGGGAAAGATTTGGGTTATGGCGCGTCAAGGTATCGCTATAGTTGCGCAACATCATTGGCCAATGCATGGTGTAGTACTTGCAACTGATAGCGCTAGCGATCTCTCCTCCAGTGGCATAGTCGAATCCGCTCAACTGATTCCAAGGCGAAGGAAAGGCGCTGGGGATCAAAGCCTTCTCCTTGCCGCCGGCTGCATCCATGGCGTCGCGAAAGTGCTGGAGCAAGTTGGCTACAATGCTGGTTTTTAATTTAGCCCTTTCTTCGCTGATTCTTAGGTCGGATATGAGCAGCTCTGGAGTTTCGATAAAAGCTTCCAAGTCCTTGTCCGTTAGGCTTCCAAAAAAGCGTTGGTGGGTATCATTGGCCAGATTACGGATATCTTCGAAATCAAAACCATTATTCCTGGCAAATTGCTCCACATGCGGTCCAAAGTCGGTGAAAACGGTCTCCAAAAAGTAGGGCGGTATTTCTGGCCAATCGATACGAATGCCATCGATGTCGGGATAGTTCTGCAAGAGGTCGGCTGTGAGCGCGGTTCCATAGTCTAGAATGTGCGGGCTGGCCAAGGAACCATTGTTGTCGAGGGTTTGGTCAGGCTCCGTCCCGTTAGGCAGTAAGGGCTTATCATCCTCGATCGGTCCACCGAACTGAACGCGATAGCCTGGTGGTATGGCTGATTGTATCTGGAAATAGACTTTGAGCCCACGGGACTGGGCCGCTGGGATGAATTCCGCGATTATGGGGCCGAGGTCTCGGGTCTCGTCGGTGGCTTTCGAAGGTTGGTAGCGAAGTCCGTCGTAAAAGGACTCATTGGGGGTAAAGCTAGGGCTTGCTTTTACCCAGACTTCCTTTTTCCCCCATAGCGGTCGTTCCAATAATCGGGTTAGCCCTTTTTCCGCATCGGCGGGAGGTTCGCGTTTGCCGCCTTCTCCCTTGGGGCAGAGACTCATCACGTAGGGTGAAATGGAAACCGCGGAAACTGGAGCCCGATTAAGCAAGTTATCCAGCAAGGGTTCGATGCCCTCGCTTTGTATGTACTCTGGAAATACGGTTACGCCTAGCATTATATCGAGGAGGTTGATGATCTACCGAAATTCTGGATTGTTTCGCTCACGATATTATTGGGTGTCTAGGAGCAATTCCTAGGCATCTTTTGAATAATGGTAATGCTCATCCGAAAAACCTCATGTACATTCCGATTGCTCCGAAAGTTAGGAGAATAGTCCCCGAAATTATTAAGCCCCAGAAAAGCGGCGCATTCATTTTCAATTGATCTGGCAGATTGCGACGATCCGCCCAAGCGACCCCCAGACACCAGGCCCCGCAACCGAGTGTGCCGCCAAGCATAGCGGGTATCCGCACTAAAGAAATTGGATTTTCCAAGGGCGTCCAGTAGCGACCGACCCATATAATACAGATGCCCATAGTGGATGTAGTGATGATAATGATGCGCTTGAGCCGATTGCTATCAATGATTTGAACCTTTTTCCTGAAGGGGATCAATCCTTCGTAAACCGATTTTGTCCAAACATCGAAAGTGGCGAACAAGGTGCCTCCAATTGCGGTGAAAATCCCTATTCGATAGAGAACGAGAAGGGATGGATGCAGGTTGGTCAGGAACGATTCCTGATGGGAAAGAAGATTGAGCCCATCTGGAATCTGATACCCCTCGTGAAGGATGACCGAACCCAGAACCATAAATGCGGCGGAAAAGATGAATACGGCGATAAAGGAGCCGGCTACATCGATCTTAATGGCTCTGAGCCAAGTGCGGCCGTTAATGAGATTAGAATCGCTCGTATCAATCTCCGTGTATCCCTCGGAGGTTGAATGGTGATAGATAGATTCCCTTTGGAAAATGCCCCAACGCTTTTCCCTGAGGAAACTAAAGTAGCCGATGTAGGCCGGAAGCCCACCGCCTATGATGCCTATGTATGAAACGATTTCGATCCAAGCGGATGTCGAGGCGATGTTTGGATAATGCTCATGTATCCAATCCTTGTAGGTTGGAATGGTGGGCACAAAGAGCCCTTTGATTAGTCCGAGAATGTTGGGCTGGCAGGCGATGGCTGCGACAAGAATGGAAACTAGCAGCAGAGCGACGACGAGCGCTTGCGTCCGCTCCAGACGCTTGTAACCCTGCCTCCAACTGAAGGCGACAGCCACAAGAATTAGTAAGGTCGACCAAGAGCGCACGATAAAGTCGGGATCTCCATCAGCATTCAGTATCCAGGCGATTAGGGATCCGACCGAAAGAGATAGAGAAGCCAGGAGGAAGGGAAGGCAGATAACTGTTATGAAAAGCAGTCCGAGCGGAAACCAGCCGCGTGGACCTGGTAGCATGGTCCAGCTCTGCATAGGATGCTCGCCGGAAAGGAGCATATAGCGAGCCGAGGCGTATATCTGGGCTCCTTTAAGAAATATTCCTAGGAAGAAGCACCAGAGTATGCTGTACCCGAAAATAGCACCTCCTCTTGATGCGAAAACCGTTTCGCCATTACCGATGGAAACCGAAGCTATGATGATGCCTGGCCCGAGAAAGCCGATCGCTTTCCACCAACGCTGGTCGCTCAGTTTTTCAGGTGGTGGTGGATACTCGATCGTTTTCACGGAGAAAATTGAAGGGTGGGCCAGGAAAAGCTAGGTAGTAGCGGTGTTTCGGCAACCCTGTTTTCCAATCCCGGTTGCCTGTTTAGGACGCAGACTGGAAGCCTGTGCGACGCTTGAACGACACAATTTACGAATAGTAATGGGTATATGGGGGAGAACGAGGACGATGCTTCTTCAGGAAATGTTCGTCGCTCCCTTAATGTCCAAATCGATTGAATACAAAGAAGTATCTCCAGCGACGTAGAGCGTTTTGCGATCGGGCCCGCCGAAACAGCAGTTGGCACAGCGGGTCTCGGGAATAAGAATTTTGCCAAGCAATTCGCCCTCGGGAGAGAAGCACTGAACGCCATCGCCAGCGCTGGTCCAGACATTCCCCTGGACATCGCAGCGAAAGCCGTCGGAAGCGCCCGGAGATAGTTTTACGAATAGCCGTTTATCGCCGAGGCTGGCTCCATCGTCGTTCACGTCAAAGACTACCATGTTTTTGGGCTCTCCCGTATCGGATACGTAAAGAAGCGACTCGTCCGGGGAAAAGGTTAGCCCGTTGGGGCGATCAAGATCATTGGCCACGATCGTCAGTTCCTTGCTGTCAGGATCGAATCGATACACGAAATTCCCTTCCAATTCCGAATTGCGTTTTTCGCCCTCCCGGTTGGAGATGATGCCGTAGGGTGGATCGGTAAACCAAATGGCGCCGTCCGACTTGACTACGACGTCATTGGGCGAATTGAGTCGCTTGCCCTGATAGCGATCGACTAGAACGGTGACGGATCCGTCAAGCTCTGTTCTGGATATGCAGTGGGTCAAGTGAGTGGCCGTAACCATTTTACCTTCTCTGTCGGTGGTGTTGCCGTTGGTGTAATTCGAAGGTTCCCGAAAGACCGTTGTTTGACCGGTCTCCGGATCGTATTGCAGCATGCGATTGTTGGGGATATCCGACCAAACAACGACATTCTCAAAAGGCAAGTAGACCGCGCCCTCGGACCATTCAGCCCCTTTCCAGTGATGGCGAATCTCTGCGGTCTCGCCGACGAGCGAGCGAAAGCGTTCGTCATGGACTTCGATTCCCTGCTTGAGCTGTTCTTCAGTCGGCTTTGGGTGATCGGAAAAGATATTGGGCTCGGCATTCATGGCTCCAGGGGAAAGGGATGGATCGTTAATTGTCCCTCAACTCGCTAGCTTAGCAAGAGAAGATACATCGCTTCGTAGAACGATCGACTCGATCTAATTGGCTGCCATTTACCAATAAGCTGCATTGTGCAGTGAATTTATAGGTTTTAAAACTGGATTTTAATTTAGAAAGAACGACTGCTGGTAAGCAACTACATTGGCAACATAACCCGCCTCGCTTGATTTAATCGGGCTTTTGATTGGATGAGTGATTGGCTAGACTATTACAAGAGACGGTGCAGCTCAAGGAGATTGACTTGGTAGTTTCTTCCGAATAGCTGAGCGGCGTGCCAAAAATGATAAAGGAAAGTCTTCCTTGGGAAAAGATTTTCGCCAAAGCGAAGTACGGTCACCGTCCAGATATAAAAAGCGGCATAGAAGCTAGCTTGCAGGAAGGCCGTGAATTCGCGGAGCAGGGGATCGCGTCGGACAATGCGCACGTCTTAGACTTGGGGTGTGGGAATGGGCGCCAACTGATAGGCCTAGTTGAAACAGGTATAGGTTCCTACACTGGGTTAGACCCGATCAAAAAGTGTATCAAGTTTTGCAATCGTCAATTAGGATCTAGGATCCTCAACACGCGTTTCGTGCATCTCAACGTCAAAAATAAGATGTACAACCCTAAGGGAAAAATGCTGCCCGATGAAGTCATTCTTCCTTTCGATAATGACAGCTTCGATTCGGTTATCACGGGCTCTGTATTCACCCATTTGGGAAAGCGAACGGTTAGTGAACGCTATCTTGAAGAAATCGCCCGCGTGTTAAAGTCTGGTGGAAGACTTTTTTCATCGTGGTTTCGCAATCCGCCCTACGAAATTAGCTCTGAAGAATATCGGACTGTATTCGCGGAATGCGATATCGAGAAAATGCTAGCCAAGCACTTCGAGACTTACTACTCCCGCGGGGGATCTAGTGGGGAATGGTGGGACCAATGGTGCCTTTATAGTCAACTGCGGCAGGAAGGATAGCGTAAAGCGAGACCTTCATTTTACGATACACTAGGCAAATTATGAGAGCCGAAACGGTGGTGAATCCTGGACTCGTGTCCGCAGTTCGCCCGAATCGGCGATTCTGAGGATGGACCGAAGCTTGAATAATCCCAATCTGTGGATTGCTGGATCTGAAGGAGAAGGCGTGTATTTGTCTACCAATGATGGAAAATCATGGCGCCCTGTTGCCGAAAGCTTGGCCGAGGCTAACGTCTATGGCGTCTCGCTCCATCCCGAAAAGGAATCTCGCATGGCGGCGGGAGGATGGAGCCAGGGGCTTTGGGTCTCCAACGATGGCGGGGATTCTTGGGAGGACCGGAGCTCGGGACTGCCTTCCCAAAACGTTACTGCTGTTGCTTTCGATGAGAATCATCTCGATAGGCTGTGGGTTTCGACTTTTGAAGAAGGGACCTATTACACAAATGACGATGGGAATACCTGGATAGATGGCGATTTGTATGGAGCCTATGTGTTCGATTTGGACTTTGTTACCAGCACCAAAGAATGATGCCATGCCGTCTTTCCGATCGGCTAGTTGTCTGAGCTTTCAGGTTCTCTTGATATCCGCTTTATGCCTGGCGCTTTTAGGATGTATGGAAAATAGCGTTACAGATACTCTGCCTAGCGATAACCAAAGCGAAAATGTGAACGCCCTTTTGCTCAGCGCGACTACGAATCCGGGGCAAAAGTCCCTCGAACACGCGAAAGCCGATATCGCGAAAACCTTTGGGTCGGTAAATCGCATATTACTAATCAATTACGCCAGTCTCCCGGATAAGCGCGACGCCTATGCGAAACGAATGAAGCGAGAATTCGCTCAGATCGGCCCAGGCTACACAGTGAAATCCCTCCATGCCATCCCCGCTGATCAGCGTTTAGCCGCGGTCCGAGATACGGAAGGATTCTACGTTAGCGGAGGGAACACCTTCTTGCTTTTAAGGGAGCTCTACGATGGCGATTTGCTTGTGGCAATCCGGGAGCGGGTCTTGCAAGGCACCCCTTATGTGGGTTCCAGCGCGGGGTCGAACATCGCGGGCCAATTCATCGGCACCACTAACGATTTTCCCATAACCGACATCCCAACCCGCAGAGCTCTGGGATTGATGGCTGCCAATTTCAATCCGCATCACCCCGATCAAATAGCGGAGGAAGCCGAATTTGGTTTCCGCCAATACAAGATCGGGGAATATGTGGCCCATAACCAAGACGAAGTGGTGATTGGCGTGACCAATCCAGGGATGCTGCGAATCCAGGGCAATATGCTCTCCCTTAGAGGAGAGGGCAGTACTGCCTATATCAGCTACCGAGGGGAGAAAAAGACGGTGTCTTCGCTGGCGGACGGGGATATCTCCGGTGCCGTCGAATCATTGCGAAGCAGTTAGTCCCCTTCGTTAAAAATACGTTATCGGCCTCAAAAAGGTTTGACCTGCTTTGCAAACGAGTCTCAATTTTGACGTTATTGAGATTCATTATCTTTAAGCAATGGTTCCTTGTCCCTTCCAACAACCTGTTGAATCGATTGCCCGATTCGGTGGTATCAATGCTTGGCGTCGTCAATTCACACAGCGTCAGGGATTGTCGTTTGGCGTCTACCGGATCCCGGAAACGTCGAACTGCTTCTCGTGGCCATTCGAATCGTTCTTGCAAATCGTATTCGTGGCCAAGGGCCGCGTATCCGTAGGCCTGCCTGATGAGGGAGCAACCTCTGCTATTTCAGGGGAATGGTTTGTTATTTCCCTTGGAGCATGGGCTGGAACAACATTGTTTGAGTGCGAATCTCAGATTGGGGTAATTGAATGCTCGAAAGAGGTCTGGCAAGGTTTGGTTAACGAGGAAGATACTCTCCTCCACGCGAGAAAAGCTTGTTATAGCTGTTCACAGCGCGAAGAAGCGATTCTGACAAAAGGAATCCAAGATGCCCGTATGCGAAACCTTTCAGAAGGTTTGCTTAACAATATAGGTGCTTCACCCAGCGATCGACTCTTAGTCGAATCTATGACCCTCGAATTTTTGGCACGGGTTTGTGACTCAAAATTCATTTCGGGATCTTCAAAGTCAGAACCATGCTACAGAAGCAGGGATGAAGAAGCCCTTGCAGAAGCCGCTAGTTACTTGGAAGGAAATCTCGATGAGAATCATTCCCTTGCCGGCTTAAGTCGGAAGTTTGCCTTGAACGAATTCAAGTTAAAACGCGGTTTCCGAGAACGGTTTGGTATAACTGTTTTCGGTTACCTGAGACAATGCCGCATGGATCGGGCTCGTCAGTT
>DKNL01000253.1 GCA_002474325.1 Opitutales bacterium UBA7389 | reverse complement strand
CTAAAGCCAGCTCGCTCATTCCGGTAGTATAGCAGGTTTAATTGAGTTTAACCATAGACAGAATGATAAATTATATATAGATATTGACACAATGAAAAGGGACGAATTTTACTACCTTCCTCGACCAAATGAATCTTCCCCATGGGACATAGAAATATTGGGAGCAGGCCAANNTTCTGAGAAATCCCAAAGGGCATGGACTGCAACCAACGGGCAACTGGCCGTAACTTTGTTTACCACTCCCGCATCCGCTAACTTGTCGGCCGTATTGATCGCCGCTCCATCCTGGAGAAATTTTCCGAAACGCGTTCCCGTATCGGCGAAGCCCCAAGACGGAAGCTCGATCTTTAAGTGATCCAATGAGTCTAAAGCCAACTCGCTCATTCAGATACTATAACAGGTCTTATGGAGATTAAACATAGACAGAGTGACAAATTATATATAGATAATGACACAATGGAAAGGGATGAATTCTACTACCTTCCTCACCCAAACGAATCTTCCCCTTGGGATATAGAAATATTGGGAGCAGGCCAATCGAATATTGGCCCCAATCAGCCCTATCCTTCCAAAATCCACCCAACGGGCTATCATTTTGATTGGGAGAAGGGGCGGACGTTAACCGGATACCAACTTGTTTACGTCACCCATGGAGCGGGAAGAATAGAGACTTCGGAAACGCCGATGCGTGATATCCAAGCACCCTTCCTTTTTCTCCTTTTCCCGAATATCTGGCACAGATATCGACCAACCCAGAAAATAGGCTGGCAAGAAAGATGGATCGGATTCGATGGCTCGCTTCCAAATCAACTGATGAAGGCGGGAGTCATCAGTCCGAGACGGCCTATTTTTGAAGTGGGTCACCATGACAGCATCCTCTCTCAGTTTCAGCTAGTTCTTGACGAAGTAAAAAACGAGGCCCTTGGATTTCGCCGTATCGCAGCCGCGTCGATATCGCAAATTCTGGCATTCGCCACCAACCACTCCTTGCGAACCGAAGAAGAAAGTCAGCCGATGCGGGGCACGGTTCGCCAAGCCTGCTTCTTGTTGCGAGAACGCGTTGACCAAATTATTTCGATCGAATCACTCGCGCAGGAGCTGAACGTTGGATACACTTATTTTCGCCGCATGTTCAAACGGTACACCGGCTTCAGCCCTAAGCAATATCACACGCAGCTGAGGTTCGAACGCGTTAAACGGCTTCTTCGTGAATCCGACCTCTCAATCAGTGAAATAGCCGCTTTGCTAGGATTTGATTCAACCTTCCATCTCTCTCAATGGTTTAAGAAGCTAGCAGATTCGCCTCCCTCTGGATGGCGAAAACGAGCCAAACTTCCAGCTGAAGCGACCTTCATCCCTGACCAATAGCGATTTACCTCTCGGTTGAACAAATTAGCCAAGAAAGGTTACCACAATTGCGAAGGTCATGAGCAAAGCTCCCGCCAATCGAAATAACATGACCCGTGGGCCCATCTTGCTCTCCGTATTGGCAAACCAATGTCCGATCAGCCAGACAGCCACCACGCTCCACAATCCACGCGAACTGTAGACGACGTTCATAGAGGTCGCGTCGCCGAAAACGGCTAGCGCCGTCACTAGCGCCAGAGCCTGGGCTGTCATAAATGCGGAACCTCCCAGCAACCATCGCCATGCCGTTCGCGGAATGGTACTCAAACCGCGACTGAAAAGAGGAATGAATCCGAATGACAGCAATGCACAAAACCCGAAGGTAAGAGGTAGGAAGTAGCCCACACTCCATGTCGCTCCCCATTTCTGGACGAGAACGTCAAAAATCGAATAGGAAACGGCTGACAGGAAAGCGATCGCGATCGTCACTATTGTCGCTTTTGATTGGTCGTTCGAACCGCCGCTGGATGACGACTGGACGCTCAAGAGACCAACAGCCAAGAAAGTCATGACGGCCGACATCCACAGCTGCCAAGAGATCTCCACGGCAAGCAATAAGACACTGAGCCAGGCCACGATGATGGTTTTCACGCCCAAGGTTGGCGTAGCCACGGAGACATCCCCCTTTTCCAAAGCGAGCATCGTTAAGGCTTGGCCTCCGACAAACAAGGCGCCCGTCACAAGAGGCTGCCAGAGCTTTAGCGGATCGATTGCCCCTTCCCCAAAAGGCAGCAAGACCAAGAAACACGTCCCCGAAATGAAATTAGACACGAAGGTCGTTCGCCAGACGCCAACACTGTATATGGTGGCTCGCTTGAAGAACAGCATCGCCAACACGAAGGTGACACCGCTGAACAACGGAAATAGAAGGTATAATTTCAAAGGCAAAGGCTGACGCAGGGAGACAACGGTCTTTCTTCGATCGATGTCAATGGCGCACACAGGTATTGATGCTAAAGGAAAGTATTTCAGTTCACAGGGATGTCATCGCGTTTGCGATGACAGCAGGATCCCGCTATCGCGAGAGCGGGATTAACAATACCCCGATCGCGGCCCCGCAAGGTTTGGGCCGCTCCTACACCCCACTACCCTACCGAGCCGGTCCTCCCTATCATAACATCCGTGAAATCTGCGGTTTTAAAACTCTACTCCCAACGTAGGATTTGACTGCCCTCCCCCTACCTGCTTAATACCTTTCCAATGTCTCCTGTCCCCCCCCCTCCCTCAGAAAACACTCATACTAACGAGTTCGAACGTGAACCCGTATCCAAAAATTCCCTAAAAGGGGCCAACAAATTCTGGGGCATGTACGCTGGCGAGCATGCAGCCGGAACCGAATTCATGATCGGGCCGCTCTTCCTGCTAAACGGCGTGAGCTTGCAAAACATCTTCTTCGGTTTGCTGCTGGGCAACCTCATGGCCGTTCTCAGTTGGCGATATATATGCGCCCCTATCGCTACGGGAGCTCGCTTGACGCTCTACTTCCATTTGGAGAAAATCGCCGGAGAAAAGCTGGTCAAAGTCTACAATCTGGCCAACGGCATTCTCTTCTGCTTTCTAGCCGGGGCCATGATAACCGTGTCCGCCACTGCAGTGGGGATTCCCTTCAACATGACCATGCCCGGGCTCGAGGATCTATACCCGAACAGCCTTTCCTTCGTCATCATCGCTCTCGCTGTTGGCGCGGTCATCGCGGTTGTCGCTTCGCTCGGATACGAAACGGTGGCTAAGTTCGCTAACATCGCGGCGCCATGGATGGTCCTGGTATTCCTCGCCTGCGGGATCATTTCCTTCAAGCAGCTCGGAACATCAGGCTGGGAGGAGCTCAATGCCCTTTGGACGGAATCCATCACCTTCGCCCAGGGCGGCCAAGAAGGTGGAACGATGGGATTCTGGAGCGTTTTCCTGTTCGCCTGGTTCTGCAACGCCGCCATGCACATAGGCATGTCGGATCTTTCCGTTTTCCGATTCGCCAAGAAAGCCAGCTACGGATGGGCCTCTGCGGCAGGAATGTATATTGGCCACTACATGGCTTGGATTGCGGCGGCTTTCATGTTGGCCGCCCAAATCAAATTACAACAGGATTCCAATCCGGTTCCCGGCCCTATGGCCAGTAGCGCAGCCGGTCTGGCTGGTATTATTTGCGTCGTGGTCGCAGGATGGACCACTGCCAATCCCACTATCTATCGGGCGGGCCTCGCATTCCAGGCGATTATCCCCGAGGCGTCTCGGTCTAAAGCGACTCTCATAGCCGGTCTAGTTGCGACCCTTGCCAGTATCTTCCCTGCCTTCGCTTGGAAACTTCTCGGCTTTGTAGGTATCTACGGAACGATCCTCGCCCCAATAGGCGCCATCATCTATTTCGACTGGCACGTTCGCTGCAAGGGGAACGCGGATACATTGCATCAAACCAAACCAACCTCCCCTTTCAACATGGCTGTTCTTTTCGCTTGGCTCCTGCCGGTGGGAGTAGCCCTCTATTTTATTCGAGCCATTGGAATCGATCCCTGGTACTTCCCCCTTCCATGCTGGATTGCTACTGGCCTGCTCTACATCGCCTTCAATCGGAAAGCCACCAACGCCTAACTTTCTTCTATCATGAAACTCGTATTGAAATCCTTATCACGTATCGGTCTGCTGCTAACAGCGGCCCCTTGTTTCCTGTATCTCTTTGATGCCCTCAGCCTTTCCCAAACAAAATTGCTCATGGTCATCGGTATGGTCCTTTGGTTCGCCACCGCCCCGATCATCCAAAAAGAACGCCACGCCTTCGCCCACCACGAAGATCAGGATAATATATAGCGATTGGCGCTTGGTAACTAGTGGATT
>DKNL01000294.1 GCA_002474325.1 Opitutales bacterium UBA7389 | reverse complement strand
CGGGGATCCAGCGCAGCGATGTTAAAAAACGATCCTTAACCGGATCAATTCCAACTCTTGCGGAGGCGCGTCGAAGTTTAGGCCGTGCGGTAATCTTATTCGCTAGTGGTTTTACGCTCCGCTAGATCGGCTTGAATTTGGAGCACCTTTTTCTCGGTGAGCTTATAGTAGCGTAAAAGCGAGAGGCTGACGATGCTAATGGTTACGAAGATGCCACTGTAGATGAGGCGTAGGGAAAGAGCGGTTTGGTCGGTTTGGATGGCCCCTTCGGTTTGATCGAAGCCCACCATTACGAGAATGCCTCCGACGATTGCCACAGCGATGGATACGCAGAGCTTCTGCATCCAAGTTATAACCGCTCCGTACATGCCTTCGCGACGGGTTCCGTTCTCGAGTTCGTCGGCGTCGCAGATGTCACTCGTCATCGAATGGAGCATAAGGAAGAAGGTCATATTACCTGCGGCTCCGATGGCGTAGGCGATAACTTGAAGATAGGGATGGTCGGGCGTGATTAGAAACCAGGCTGCCAGGGCGTGAATGAACTGGATGGAGAATGAGATCTTGAGAATGCCCTTTTTGCCGATCGATTTGGAAAGTCGGGTGGCCAGCATGAGGGCGATTACCACCACTGCAGTCTGGATCATTCCCATACCTCCGACCAAGATGGACGAAGCTTTCAGGTCGCCAGGAAATACATACGAGACATTGATGAATACGATTATGGACATGGCGAAGGTCCAACCGGATAGCATCAATACAGTCAGTATGATCAGGATACGGAAAGATGGATCTTTCAGGGTAGCTAGAAGGGAGCGGAAAATGGGCATCTGTCTTTTGGAGGGGCTCGATTGTACGGCACTGCGCTCCTTGATAAAGAAGACGGGGGCGATTCCGAAAAGGATGAAGACGAGTCCGGTGAGAGGACCGATATAGCGAACGCCTTCCAGGGTGCTATCGAACCAATCCAATTGGGTGCCGGCAAGCAGCCATCCAGCAGAGATGTTCCCGATCATGTTGAAGAACATGCGGTAGGACATCACGCTGGTCCGCTCGTGATAGCTGCTTGTCATTTCGTATCCAATCGCGTGATAGGGGACGGTGAAGATTGTGAAGGCAGTGTAGAAGAGAATGAGCGAACCGATTAGCAGAGTGAAATAGGCGGTGTCGCTCCAGCCGGTTGGAATTTGCCACATAAGGGCGAAGGTAAGGCCTGCCAGAATGGCCCCTGAAAAGATGTAGGGACGCCGTCTTCCGTGACGCGACTGCGTTCTGTCGGAGATGGATCCCATCACGGGATCGAGAAAGGCATCCCATACGCGAGTGATGCCAATCGCGATGCCAACTAAGGCAGGGTTAACGCCGAGAGCGAGCGTATAGACCGGCATGATAAGCTGGGCCGGTCCGTGAAAGCCGATCATGTCTGCGGAGGCGCCGAAACCGTAGGCGAATTTATGGAGGAGGGTGACGCGTTCCTGGCTTTGTGGGTTTTTTGATGGGGCGACGTCGGTCATGGGCGTTTCGTTAGCTTGGATTCCATTCGTCGAAGAATGGCATAGTGCCGGTTTCGTCGACGTTGTCGGCGTATCCGAATTTCTCCAACAGCTTGATTCCAGGAATGAGGGCATCGTCGTGCTCGGCGAGCTTTTCGTCGAGTTCGCGATTGAGCTTGTCGACTAGTCCATTGAAGGAGAGATCGTCGACGAGGTTGTTCAGCTGAAAGGGATCCGATTCGTTGTCGTATAGGAGCCAGGGGCCGGTCAGATCTCGCACGTAGGTGTAGCGATCGGTGCGAAGGCCGCGGTACTCGCGTCCCCCGACGTCCCGGGTGAACTGGCCAAAGGGGGATTGGCAGGCTAGGAGGGCGGAGCTGGCGGGGGCTTCTATGTTGCTTTCGCTGTCGTTTGCGCAGTCGAAAAGATAGGACGAATAGTCGCTGCCGTCGATGGAGTCAGGTATATCGATGCCGCACAGCCCTAGTAGCGTTGGCAATATGTCGGGCGTGTTGATGAAGGCTGGCGGCTTCATCCCTTCGCACCCGAATGCTTTGGGGAAGCGAATGAGAAGCGGCACGCGGATGGACTCTTCCCAAGGGCGTTGCTTGAAGAGCTCTCCGTGGGAGAGAATCATATCTCCATGATCGGACCAGAATACGAAAATCGTGTTTTCGGCTAGTCCGGTTTCATCTAGTGCATCCGAGAGCGACTTCAAGCAGTCGTCGAGGGCGAGAATATGGGCGTAGTAGCCTCTGAGGTGGGTTCTTGCCTCCGCGGCATCTTCGTCGGAAACGTTGTCCCGGAGCTCTATTTGGTTTTCGTCGATAAGGTCCAGGTATTTCTGGGGAGCGGTGTCGTAGGGGTCGTGAGGCGGGCCCCAGGATAGAGTCAGCAAGAAGGGCTTCTCCTTGCCGCGAGACTTCAGATACTCGATGGCGTCATTCGTCTGAGCGATCGCATCGTAGCCTTCCCAGGTTTTTTTCTCGATGGAGGAACCTTCGTAATAATAGGAAGTATTGTAATCGTGGCTACATTCCAGCGCTTTCCAGTATTGGAATCCGTGCTGTCGTTCGACGGGGATCGGCGAACAGCGGCCATTCGCGTTGACGTGCCATTTGCCGATATAGCCTGTGTCGTAGCCCGCTTTGGCGAAAAGCTTGCCCATCGTCTTCGCCTCGCGATCCAAAGGGACATCGTTGATGATGACTCCATGATGGTGCGGGTACTGTCCGGTAAGTAGGGACGCTCGGGCAGGACAGCAGACGGGGGTACCGGATATGGCGTTTTCAAAGTCGATACTTTCGCTGGCCATACGATCCATATGAGGCGTTTGAATGTTGGTCTCGCCTCCAAAGCCCGTGGCTTGGCGCCGAAATTGATCGGCGAATACGAAGAGGACGTTGGGCTTATTTTCCTGAGGCGTCATTGAGTGGTTGAGGCAAGTCCTTGCGGAAATTATGTCGACTATTTTGAAATCCGATTGTTTTACCATCGCTTTCGAATCGCTAGCGGGGAATTCTTGGAGAAGTTGAAATGCTCTTATGTCGACTTCTTTTTTGGGTTGGGCCGCAGGCTGTTCAAATCGACGACTTCGTAGTTTGTCGTAACTATGAGGGAGCGTATTCCTTGCGCACCCTGTGTGAAATTCCACCCCAATTAGTCTAGCAACTATGGGTCGATTGTTTTGGCGGCTTTTACTTCCTCATGTGCTAATAGAAAGGCTCGTCGGCGATCGAAAAAGCCACGCAAGCTGTGCTCCTCCGTTCCCCCGCCATTATCGATTCCCGCATAAAACTCTTCCGTGGAAAATAGTTTGCGCGTGTCGACAGCAACGTCTTCCTCGATGAGCGCTCGATACTTTAAAATCCGTGGACTTGCCTTTTCCCAATCGAGCCAATTTTCCGCAATGTCGCGGACATAGCTCAAGTAACGAGCCCGCAATTCGGGAACCGTTAAGAGCTTGGAAGCCAGCGGTCGGCTTTCGTTGTTCTCCAAAACCAAAGGATCCAAGTCCACGCCGCCTCCACCCGGTCGTCCTCCAGGACCAC
>DKNL01000165.1:5715-6439 GCA_002474325.1 Opitutales bacterium UBA7389 | reverse complement strand
ATGGAATCCGTAAAAGCGGGAGCGGGCCGGGAAGAGGCTCACTTGGCGATCAAGGAAAACGCCCTAGCGGCCAGCAAAGAGATTCGAGAAGGGCGCCCGGAAAAGGCAGATTTGCTGGGCAGACTGGCTAATGATGATCGGATTCCGCTATCCTTAAAGCGGCTAGAATCGCTGGTTTCCCAGGCGGATCGCTTTGTTGGAGCGGCTCCGAAGCAAGTCGACCAATTCAAACGGGACGCGTCCAAGTGGACTAAGCGCCTCCCGGAGGCTCTCAAAGTGAAGCCGGGCAGAATGTTGTAGCATGCTCGAAAAGGTGCACAGGCATCCTGCCTGTGGTAGGATGTATAGAAAACAGGCAAACTTCGCTCGTAGAGCTATGCACGGCAAGACTAGAAGCTGCCATCGAGTCTCGAGAAGTAAGCTCGTCGGCTGGCAACGCGTCGAAAGAAAGTTAAGGCCTCTGCGGATACCGCTAGTTTCGGGTAAGCGTGATCACGCATTCAAGATGTTTTGTCTGCGGGAAAAGGTCGAAAGGCTGGATCTCCTCGATTGAATAGTCCTCTCGAGTTAATGTCTTCAAGTCGCGCATTTGCGTCGCTGGATTGCAGGAAACGTAGACGACTCTGGCCGGCCCGAATGCGATGAGCTGATGGAGAAATTCTTCGCTCGCTCCCTTGCGCGGCGGGTCGATCACCACAGCAGAGTGAGCCCCCGCGATATCGAT
>DKNL01000165.1:0-5332 GCA_002474325.1 Opitutales bacterium UBA7389 | reverse complement strand
CCGTTGGCAGAAGCGTTTTGATTGGCATACTGTACGGATAACTCCGATACTTCGATTCCTATCACGGATTCGAACAAGTGGGCAGAAGTAAGGCTGAAGAGGCCGCTCCCGCAGTAGGCGTCGATTAGATGACTAGTATTTCCCTGGCTTGCCTTACGACCGACATAGTTTGTGAAATCTTCTAGTATGCTAGGGTTGTTCTGAAAGAACTCGCCTGCTGGAAACGAAAAGACAGCTCCGGCAACCCGCTCCCGGATTATCTCCTTGGGATCGGTTGATATCCCATTCAAATGCTCCCGGAGCAGCAGTGTGGATCCTTTCTTGAATGGCTTTTTCCGATGCAGATTCTGCGTGTCCTCCCGAAGACGCCTCAGTTCCTGATTCATTGTCTCGGAAACGAGAGGGCATTGTTCGATTTCGATATATTTGGAACGCGTGCCTTGTTTTAGGAAACCGATTTCAATCGGATTTCCTGCTTTTGGCTTCGGGAAGTGGGGTGTGAGCTTGGATCGATAACCGTAAGTCTTGGGTGATGGGATGGCGGGCAGTACTTCTGACTCGATTCGAGCCATATGCCAGAGCAACTCCTTTACTTGGCGAGTCTTCCATTCCAGTTGGATTTTGTATTTGATATTTTGATACTGACAGCCGCCGCACTTTTGAAAAACCGGACAGACCGGATTGATTCGGTCGGGCGATGGCCGTAGAACCTGGACTAGATCTGCCTCAGAATAGCTTTTATTGTTTCGATAGATGCGGACCCGGGCCCGTTCTCCGGGAAGCGCGAATGGAGCCATAACGACCCAACCATTGTCTCGACCCAGACCCTGGCCCATGTTGGTTAGGGATTCGATCTCGATTTCGATTTCCTGATGGTACGAATAAGGTTTTGGACTAAATCCCCTGGGTACACGCCTTTCCTGTTCTCGGTCGATTGCCATTGGGTTAAAATTCAATTCTTTTTTGCTAGAGTTGGCAATGGATAGGTTTTCTTTGGGCAAAGCGAAGCTGTTCGAAAGGCTCTGATTGACAGTTTCGGCTCATGCCTATTCGTGGTATCGGATCTGATGAGTATTATTGCGAAAAGGGACCGGATTGTAGAGGAACTGATGCCGTTCGACGATCATTACGAGCGTTTTGCCTACATAATCGACCGAGCCAAGAGCCACCCACCCTTAGATGAGGCCTACAAGATTGATACGTTCTTGATCGAGGGTTGCTTGTCGCAGTTGTGGATTTTTCCTGAGTTCAAGGGCGGCAGATGCTATTTCCACACGGACTCTGATGCTGCTATTACGAAGGGTACTTCTGCGCTATTGTGCGAACTATACAGTGGAGAAATGCCGGAAGATATTACTCGCTTAGAGCCCGACTTTCTAGCTGACGTGGGGATTACGCAGCACCTTTCGCCTAATCGTCGAAATGGATTGGCGAACGTCCGAGCGAAGATCAAAGCTTACGCTGAGCTTTGCCAGGAGAATGGAAGCTAGTTTATCTAACTCGGGCGTCGAGGCTAGGCGATCGTGTTCATAGCTCTAACTTTGTCACAATCTCGCTTAGTTCAGGTCGAGGTCGTTCTCTAGGGGGCTCGTGTTCACTTCCGATGTAGATAAAGCCGATAATTTCCTCTTGTTCGGGAATTCCTATATACGCTTTGATTTTACTATTGTAGGCGAACCATTCGGTGAGCCATTGACTTCGGTACCCGAGAGCGGCCGATGCCACGATAATATTCTGGCAAACGGCAGCTCCGGAAAGGATCTGTTCACTACGGGGAGCCCTGTCCGACTCGGTTTTCGAGGAAACGATAAGCAAGAGAGGGGCTGTCTTAGCTTCCTTTCTAATGGTTTTTTCCAGGGTAGCCGCGTCTCCTTCGTGAAGTTCAGGCAGCTTCGCGTGGAGCTTATCCTGATTGGTCCGATCAACGACATGGATGCGCCAAGGGTTTAACCCCTTATGGTCCGGCACGCGGGTGCCGCAACGCAGGATTGTTTCCAGCTCGCTTTTCGAGGGGCCAGGAGGAACAAGGCTTCCAGCGAGCAAAGATCGGCGGTTCAATAGCAAATCGATAGTTTCGTGGCTGCGTATCATTAATGGAATGAGGTAACTATCTTGGTCACTAAGGCGACCATAAATCGTTGAGGATGCTGAAGAAATCTGGCCGATTTTTTTAAGGAAACGCCGGGAAAAGGTATGGTTGCTTGCAGTGGATTATTGATTAAATAGGTTGGTTTGGAATTATGTTGGAACGACAGGAGCATGAGAGGTACATGAGGGAAGCCATCGCTGAAGCCCTATTGGCGAACCAGAACAGCGTATATCCCAATCCTAGAGTGGGAGCTGTTATTGTGGAGAACGGCACTATCTCGGCCAGAGCTCGCTATGAACGCGATGGCGGGATGCATGCGGAACGAAAAGTTTTAGCTGCTTTAGAGCGAGCGCCGCTCCCGGAAGCGATAATGTATGTAACTATGGAGCCTTGCTCAACTCACGGAAGAACTGGAGCCTGTACCGATGCCATTATCGCATCAGGATTACATAAAGTCGTTGTTGGGGCGCTTGATCCGACCTCGGGGCACAGAGGGCGGGGAATAGATATTCTTAGGAAAGCGGGTGTCGAAGTAATTTCAGAATTTCTGCTAGAAGAGTGTACTGCCTTGAACCCTGGTTATTCCGGTAGAGAAACTTCGCGGCAGGGAGATGTTTGCAAAGGGTAGCATTAATGTCCGCGTTCTCCAAACTATTCGTTAAGCTGATCAGAATCTATCAGCTCTTTTTGTCGCCGCTTAAGTATATTCTTTTCGGGCCAAATTCTGGTTGCCGATACCGGCCAACATGCTCGAGTTACGCCATTGAATGCTTCAAGGAGTATCCATTTTTCAAAGCGTTTTGGCTGGCGACGAAGCGAATATCACGCTGCCACCCGTGGGGGGGGGGTGGATACGACCCAGTACCGAAGGCTAAGGTGCAAAGAAATGAGAGGTCAATTAGGAGGATTTTGTAGGTAAAAGCCCGGCAAAATGAAGAGAGTCGGCTGTAGGGACAGGTTGCAATTGGGTTTTGCCTCCCTTCGGCATATTTAGAAAGATGGCTCGATAACTGAGGTTAAGGTTTTTGCGGCCTGACCTTCGATGCTAAGGTCTTTGGCGAAACTTTCTAAGCGTGTTTTGAATGTATCAAGGCGCTCTCTCAGTTCTTGAGTCAAGGTCTGCCTAATGAGAACACGCAATCGTACCTGTTTCATTTACTGTGCCTCCAACAAGTTATTCTATGATTTCCAGTGAGCATCCCGGACCATCAGGAAGAATCACTTTCATCGCGCCATTTATTCTTCCACATCATCGATTCCATGGGAAGAGGCGAACGCTCGATGTATTTGGCGGACGACTTCTTGTTGTACATAGTTTCCACATCGCCCTGCACATCGAAATAGATAAGCTGGCCGATCGGCATCCCCGCGTAGACGCGAACGGGTTGGGAAACGGAAATCTCTAAAGTCCAATGGTTGCAAAATCCGACATCCCCTTTGCCGGCTGTAGCGTGAATGTCGATACCGAGCCGCCCAACGCTGGATTTTCCCTCTAAGAACGGAACGTGGCAGTGCGTTTCTGTGTACTCGATTGTGGTGCCGAGATAGGTCGTGCCTGGCTTTAGCACTAATCCTCCATCACCAATCTTGAAATGGCGTATCTGATTGTGCTGCTTGGCATCGAGCACATCGGCAACATAGGTCGCCAGGTGCTTGCTTAGATGGACATCATAGCTGTTCGTGCCTAGAGCTTCTCGGTAAAAAGGCTCGATTACGATTTCACCTAGCTCGATAGACTTCAGAATCGCTCGATCTGATAGAATCATCCAAGGAGCTCCTTCAAGGCTCCCGCGACGCGAGATAGGTTTTCGCTGGTCAATCCCGCGACGTTGATTCTCCCGCTATCTACAATGTAGATACTGTAATCAGATCGGAGCTTTTGAGCCTGCTCTTTAGTTAAACCTGTGAATGAGAACATGCCTTTCTGCTCGACTAGAAAGCTGAAATCTCGAGAAACGCCAGCGTCAAATAGAGCGGACACGAATTGATGTCTGACGTTGTGGATACGATCGCGCATGCATGTCACTTCAGCTGTCCATTTTTCTTTCATTGTTTCATCGTTAAGGATCGTTTCCACAATTGCACCTCCGTGGGCAGGGGGATTCGAATAGTTAGTTCTCACTGAGATCTTGACTTGGCTCGCGACCCGCTCGGCTTCGTCGCCTCCATCAGTAAGTACATGGAGAGCCCCGACGCGTTCTTGGTAGAGACCGAAATTCTTGGAAAAGGATTGGCAAACGAATAGCGGCAGTCCTGTCTCCGCCAGACTGCCCGGTCCATAGGCATCTTGATCGATATCCGAGCCGAAGCCCTGATAGGCAAAATCAAGCAGAGGGATCCATCCCTTATTGGAAGCGATTGATGTCACTTCGTCCCATTGCTCGGGGCTAAGGTCCACGCCAGTCGGATTATGGCAGCAAGCGTGCAGCACAACCAGATCGCCAGAGGGAATACTGTTAAGGGATTCGATAAAGGCTCCGTAGTCGAGAGAGAGCGATGAGCTATCGAAGTAGCTGTAAGTTTTGATTTGGAATCCGGCGGCTGAAAAAATCCCTTTGTGGTTCGCCCAGGTTGGGTTGCTAAGCCAGACATCGTTTGTATTCAGATTATTCTTAATGAAATCGCCGGCAACACGGAGGGCTCCAGTCCCGCCGGGTGTATTGGCGGTGATAACGCGATTCCTCAAAGACCTGGCTGAGGCTTCGCCAAAGCAAAGCTGCTGTGTTAGGCTGGCATATTGCGGTGTTCCGGTGATCGGCAAATAGCTCTTCGTCTCACTTGTTTCGGCCAGGCGTTTTTCGGCAGATCGAACGGTCTCGAGTATGGGCGTGACGCCGTGATCGTTAACGAAAACCCCAACGCTCAAATTGATTTTTTCGGGATTGGGATCGGCTTTGAACGCCCCGGTCAAACTGAGAATGGGATCTGGCGGAGCTAGTGTTACAGAATCGAATTGCGACATGGTAATTTCCTCGATGCTTCGTTATCCATTCGAAGCTCAGCTCACGCTAGGTTGAGCCGCAACTGTGTCAATGACTCGATAGGCGATGGGGCAGTTCTTTATTTCCTTTCGAGGTGTTTGGTCCATTGACTAGTGGTGCGTTGGTGGAAGACAAAGGATCGCTGGCTCGCTTTTCTGACCCCAAGCTAGTCACGGGAGAGCAGGATCGTACTCCTTAGTCGATAAAGCGCCAATCTCAACAAATTCCCGAGCCGCCAGCATACGGCTATCCCGCAACAGGA
>DKNL01000132.1:5457-6751 GCA_002474325.1 Opitutales bacterium UBA7389 | reverse complement strand
GTCTCCTGGAAGACTCTTCGATTAGAATGTATGGTTGATTGAAGGTCGCTTATCCCCCGTCCATATCCCATTGCCCAATGATCGATTCGCTTTCCAAAGCGACTTGCAATTGGGACAGGTATTGGTCGCGATCAATCTCTTCTGCCCCGAGATTACACAAGTGCTCTGACGGAGTTTGAGCGTCGATAAATAGAAAGTTTTGTCGCAGGCAGAATTGCACTAGTTGATTGAAAGCCACTTTTGATGCGTTGGGAACCGTGTGGAACATGGATTCGCCAAAAAAGGCTTTTCCTATGGACAGTCCGTAGAGGCCGCCCACAAGCTGGTTGTTGAGATAGGCTTCAAACGAATGCCCGAAGCCTCGTCGATGCAGTTCAATGTAAGATTCGATCATGCCTTCTGTGATCCAAGTTCCCGTTTGCCCGTGTCGTGGAGTTGCGGCACAAGACCGGATAACGCCGGCAAAATCGCTATCAACGCGGACGTCGAACTTTTTTGATTTAAGCAAGCGTTGCAGACTGTTCGGACATCGATAGCGATTCGGGTAGAGGACCATACGCGGATCGGGCGAGAACCATAGAATTGGCTGCCCTTCGGAGTACCAGGGGAAGATGCCTCGCTCATATGCTTCCAAAAGCCGTTCGACTCGGAGGTCTCCGCCGATGGCGAGTAGGCCGTCGATGGTGGCGCCTCGAGGGTCGGGGAAAGATAGGCTGCTGGATAGTCGCGGTATCGGCATGCCCGTATATTTATACTGAGAATTCGGGAATAGCGTTCGGATCTCCGAAGGTCAGCAATAGGTTGTTGTAGGCGGTCTGTTTTTCGGCTGGCCCTGGAGATTGCTCGAAAAAAGAGCGCCAGGCGTCGAGCGGAATGATATCCGTATCAGTTTCCGAGCGAGTGTGGGAGACTAGATTAGCCTCGGAATCGAATTCGAGCTGCCAAGGCAATTGGTAAAGGGAGCTTGCGTTGTCTGCGGTAATGAGAATCGCCCCGAGTTTTGTGTTCTCATCAGATTCGCTGCGGGACTGTATAGCGGATACAAATGATACCAAGGACAGATCGTATGCTGCGATTAAATCCGTTAGACAGGAAAGCAAGGTCTCCCTCGATTGGCTAATTTGCTTAGGGATAGCCAGAGTGAGAAAAGGCCCTTGGTTTCGCTTACCTAGAAATACGGGCAGAATGCCTTGAAACTGATCGAAGATGTCTTCAGCGTGTCGAGCCATTGCTTCGTGAACACCGGCGGGCGTAGGGGATTGTTCGGAAAGACGCTGTTCAAGACAGGGCATGA
>DKNL01000132.1:4281-5046 GCA_002474325.1 Opitutales bacterium UBA7389 | reverse complement strand
GGAAAGACATGCCCGAGGTGGCCACCACAATGGGAACAATGAACTTCGATGCGAACCATTCCATGGCTCTCATCCCGCTCCTCCTCAATTATGCCTTTATTGACGGGCGCGGAGAAGCTGGGCCAACCCGTACCCGAATCGTACTTGTCGTTGCTTGAAAAAAGGGTCTTGTCGCATCCTGCACAAACGTAGTCCCCGTTTGCCTTGCTATTCCAGTATTGGTTCTTGAATGGCGATTCGGTCCCCTGCTGGCGTAGAACTCGAAACTGTTTGGGGCTTAGTCGTTGTCTCCATTCCTCATCTGAGAGGCTGATTTCGCCCTTGTCTTGCAAAGATGCTTCGGATGGCAGCCCGCAAGCAGATTTATCAGGGGTATCAGATTCTGATTCGTGATTCATTTGTACCCAGAAATGAGCATTCTCGGAATAATTGCCAATAGATTCCACATCGAGACGAGATAGAGGAATAGTGGTGACTATTGAAATCCACACTCAAATAGTCGCGAGAATACGAATACGATTAGAGTGTCCATTCAGTCTAGTTTAACCGGGTTCGCTGAAGCTACTCGATCGGCGGGGAAAATAGGCGTTGACAGCGGTTGCTTGCGAATTTTCTTAATTCGCTCGAACTTAGGGAAATTCAATATGGCGGAAGAAAAGAAGAGTGCTGCAAAGTCGACCTCTAAACCTGAGAAGAAAAAGGGCTCAGCCGATGCTGCTCCTGCCCCGAAGGCTGAATCGAATTCCTCTGCCCCGAAGGCTGAAT
>DKNL01000132.1:0-3924 GCA_002474325.1 Opitutales bacterium UBA7389 | reverse complement strand
CGAAGGCTGAATCGGATTCCTCTGGCCGGAACGGCAAGGGTGATGGCCCTCGGAGTATCTTCTCGGAAGAGTTTCGAAGCAATTACGACTCAATCGATTGGGGGCGTTAGGCAATAGCCCGAAAGGCCCTATTCCTTCCATATCCCCTGAGCTAGCAGCTGTTTGCTTGCTGCTTCAGCCCAACCACGGTTTGCCGCTGGACTGGCTGGGGAGGGATGGAGCATCTTTCCGTGCCTAATATCGAAGTCGGATAGGCAATCGCGGGCCTTGGACTGGGCGAATCCTCCTACACCGACAATCCACTCTGGATTCAAGGCCTCAATACACGTTCTCAGGTGCTGGTCGCAGGCCTCGAATAAAGTGTTGGTTTCTTGTCCAGGCAACTTGTCGGGAGTTCGATTACGAGAGCTCTCCTCCATGAAAACAAGCGGGCAGTAGTTTATGACTAAATGGTCTTGAAAGAAATCTTGGGATTTGGGAAAGCGGCTTGAAAACAATCCCCAAAGTCGACGGCCCGATACCTCCGATTTGTCGCATTCGAAGCCGAGTATCGGTCGCTTGGGATGCTCTTTTTTAGGTTGCCCAATTGCTGCTTGAATCCCCATCCAGTCACGAACCAGATTAACCTCGCCGAAAGGAACGCCTGTCTGTGACATGCCCCACGGGCCTGGATTCATTCCCATAAAAACCACCCTTTTCTGTCTATCAGCGAATCTCTCAAGATACTGCCGGTGTCCTTCCCAGGCATATTCCAAGGGATTGTACACGTAGGACACGGGCTCCGAGAAACTCAGACGAGAAACGGTATTGGAAAGCCGGTTCGCCGCGTCCAGGAGGGCCGATGGGAGGTGCATAACGGCGTTCTCGGGGATCCGGTGTTCGCGGTCAAAACAATATCAACCCGCGAGATTTTTTCAAAAGCCTCCAAATTGATTGGGAATTAGGCAACAGACTTTCCTCCTTGCCATTCGGTGTAGGTTCTCCTCATCAAGATGTTAAGCGATGACGGAGACCGTTAGAGAGGAAGAACCCCCTAAGTATTCAGACTATCAGATAGTAGTTTTCTACTTGTTGGGGTTCTCGATTTTCAGTCTATTATTGTCCTCAATAGTAACTGCCGTCGTTGAAGGCATTTGTGCCTATCTGCTTTGGACTGGGAATAAATATGCGAGAACAATCATTCTTTTGCGGGCGTATGCCACGCTAGTTTTTGTTTGGGCTAGTTACTTTGTGGCTCCCGAAATTGTTGGTAGTCGCGAGGTAGTTGGTACTACACTTTTGTTTTGTTCACCGATTCTTTTACTGCTGCATGGTGAGTATAATAATTTGAGGAAGAGGCGTATCGCTGTGCTGCTTTCGGTTATAGGCCTTCTTCTTGTGTTAATAAACGGATCTGGAATAGAACACGTCAGTGAATCTGCCCTATAGGACGACAATTTTTTCTGGGGGCAGTTTATGCTCTCAACACATCTTTTGATGGGGAAAAAGACTTAGAAAAATTCCCGCCTTATGTTGTTACCGCTCAGAATAATTTTACTTTTTCGGTGGCGGCGGACCTCACTTAGTCAGCATTATTGAGAATGAGCTAGACCATCTCATCCCCAAATACTTTGGCGTGAACATGGAGTGACTCTTAATTAAAAGCAAAAAAGCACTTCTGTAAATCGAAGTGCTTTCTTGTTATCCTCTAAAGGAACAAACCTTTTGGAAGTTTAGAACTTATACCTAAACGTGAAAACAAATGTCTGTTCAGGCGCTTTCGTTACAAGCGTATTTGCTGCGAAAATTGGAGCGGCTCCTATGAAATATTCTTCGTCTGTAAGATTTTCAACCATTAGCCCAACATCCCAGGTCTCGGTTGAATACTTACCACCCAAGCTCCAAATAAGGGCGTCTGGCAGTACGATTTGTCGATCGAAATCCAAAAAGAATTCTTCTTGAGATCTGACGCCACCTGACATTTCGAAACCGTTCTGGAAATCATATATTCCAAACAGCTTTATTATCTCTTCAGGAGGGCCAGGGAAAACGAGGTTGGGATTGGCTGGAGGGGTCCCAAAGTTTCTGTCGTAGCGGTCACGACCGTCGAATCCCGCATTACCAAAAGGGTCGTTCAGTTCGCCCCCGTACATAGCCCAATCTTGTTCAGAAAAGGGAATTGTGCGAAAACCTAAAGGCGTTTTTCTCTTTACCTCTTGCGATGTAAACGAACCTATGAACTTAAGAGAATCCGAAACGATCCAAGTCGCCTCAAACTCAAATCCTTCTCCCTCTAGTGGCTCACTGGACCCAGCCCTTCCGTTAAAAGCGCTCTGCTCCCAATTATAAAAAGCTACCGAAGTAAAAAGGCTCCCATCGATAAAACTCGATTTGATCCCTGCCTCAGACATCTCATTCTCGGCAAAATTAGCCTCGCCCACGAGTGCACCACCCTGACTTGGATCCATAGAAGTTCCCTCTTGATAATTTCCATAAAGATATATCCCTTCGGCCACTTCGTAATTGAACCCTAAGTTCCAATTAAGGTAGTCCGTGCTATCAGAGCCGTTGCTGGCGTAATTCGCCCTCGTTTCTGCACTCAAACCGTCAACTTCGCTGGGAACTTTGATATCAAAGTCTGCGTATTCGAACCGAACTGACCCAAGTAAGCTTAATTTGTCATCCATGAGCTTAGATTGACCATTGATGAACGTGGACAATTGCATCAATTCCGATTCCGAATTTCCGCCAACACCGAAAAGACCCCACTGGTTGTTGCCCCCTATTGGGAACTGGGCTCCTGAAAGAAGAATTGTATTAGCACTTATCTCATCCTCAGTTATATCTCGGCGACTAAACGGCTCATCCCAATAGTCCTGCAGCTGCGTTGCGTCATGAAAACGCGTCCCGATTCCGTAACTAAAGGAAGTATTGGGGATCAAGCCACGCTCTGTAACATACATTTTAGCACCGAACAGCGTTTGCTCGGAAGCGAATGCGTATCCGTAAGATGAGTTTTTCTCAGTTTCAAGAAATTCAGCGATCCCTTTTATCGTAACTGTTCTTTCTGGATTAGAGTCCAGTACAATGTCAGCAAACAAGACCGTGTCCGTTGAGTCGGCAAAGTCGCTTGGATCTGTAAGTACCACATTACCCTCTAGCTGCCTTGTTACCGCACTGCCTCCGTTAGCAAAATAGTCGGATGTATAGACGTATTTCTCAACGCCATCTGAATCCGTGATAAACTCCATGTCCTCCAAGTTTCCGAATTTTGGAACGAGTTCTTCAGCTACCGAGCGTTCGATCGCGAGCCTAGGATCAGCGGAGATCTCGCGTCTTGCAGCCGTTCCTCTCCATATACCGCTCGTGATATCTTGAGGTTCACCAATAACATACGCACCCGTGTCAACTAGTTGCTGCGTGGGCCGATTCCACCCAGGATTTTCATTTGACTTATAGTCAAAGTATTCACCTCCCATAAAAACGGATACACCTTTTTTCGGACGAAATTTTATTGATCCGTAAACAGACGTATAATCATTGCTCAGATCGTCATAGTAGCTTTCTCCGTCCTGTGAAGTTATCGATAATCGGTAGGCGGCTGGAATCTCTCCCGATATTAAAAATGGTGCTCCCAAGTCAGCAGTTGAAGTCTTTCTACCCCAATTATCGAATTGGAGCTCTATTGAACCTTTCTCCTCATCAAAAAATGGAGTCTTCGGGATCAGATTGACAAATCCTCCTATCAAAGTCGGCGAGAAGTCCGCAGGGGCAGGACCCTTAACGATCTCGATTGCTTCTAGAGAGCCGAAAGACAGAGGCATCTCGTTGCGGTTATACGCTCTGAGCATTCCATTCAAGTAAGTTCCGCCTCTAGCACCTCTTATAGTTGGAGATCCAGGTACCCCATAATAGTTGAAGGCTTGGGTACCCGCACCAACCTTT
>DKNL01000180.1:5376-5534 GCA_002474325.1 Opitutales bacterium UBA7389 | reverse complement strand
GCCCACGGGCACAACCGTATCCGACGTTTGATCATCGGAAGCTCTACTACGGAAATGCTCCGCGGGTGCCAAGTCCCGTCTATTCTGTTTCGCTAGGTTTTCGTGAGATGTCTACATACTCCCTTGCCTAATATGGTAGCGACCGATCTCCGAGCGGC
>DKNL01000180.1:3296-5064 GCA_002474325.1 Opitutales bacterium UBA7389 | reverse complement strand
TAGCGACCGATCTCCGAGCGGCCATTTGAAAGAGTAGAACAGGCATCCTGCCCGTAAGCGTAGGTAGAGAACACAGGCTGAAAGCCTTTGCCGCGATTTGTGGGCCTTGGAGATCACCCGCTACTTTGCGGTATCCTCAAAAAGAAGAACCCAACAGGTCATTATCATTGCTCTAGCGGGTAAAGGAGTCGCATGGGTTCACCATGGATTTCTAAAGTATCGCCGCTAAGGCGTATCCAATTATCAGTGATAGTTCTAAGTTTCCGCAGAGTTTGAAGGTACTCAGGATCGCCCGCCAGATTGCGTTGCTCATTTGGGTCGGCTCGGAGATCATACAACTCTTCGACGGGCCTTTGGTGGTATTCTTGAACCTTTCGAGCGATATTGGGATCTGACTTGGCGATACCAACCCACGAAACCCAAAGGTTATGACTTTGAGCCGTCGGATTGTGATCAGTCTGGCAAGTGAAGTTCAGTTCGGGATATACATTTCGAATGTAGCGAAAGTGATCGCTACAGACGGATCTGAGAGGATAGGTGTGATGATTTGCGGATGAGTTGGTGCTGAACACGTAGTCTCGATGTCGATCGGATTCGCCTTTGATCAAACTAAGAAAGGAGCGACCATCGATTTGGTTGGAGCCGTATCCGGACTCGAGAGGAGTTCCTCCAGCGATTTCAATCAAGGTAGGTAGAATATCGACAAAGGAGATGAGGGCTCTGCTGCGCCTTCCGGCTTCAGCTATGCCAGGCCAGCAAACGAGCATGGGCACTCTGACGCTTGATTCATAGTTGTTCCATTTGCCGTAAGGCAATTGGGCTCCGTGATCGCTGGTGAAGAAGATAATCGTTTCGGCCCCCAGGTAGGTTTCTATAGCCTCGAGAGTCGCCGCTACTTGCTGGTCCATGCGTTCGACATCCGTATAGTATCGAGCGAGTTCGAGCCGCGTATCGGATGTGTTGATCAATTTAGCAGGAAGGATGAGAGAATCGGGCTTATAGTGAGGAAACGGCTTATTCGGCCAAGGCACGTGGGGATCCTTGATTCCCACCATCAGGAGCAACGGCTCGTCGCTTTCGCGTTGGCTTAGGTAATCGGATACAATCCCTATATTTTCCAAGGATATATCGCGATCAACGTAATCGAATCCTGCTCGATCGTCCGTGCCGTGAGCAATTTTCCCGATGGCCGCGACTTCATAACCGAGATCTCGCATATATTGAGGAAGTTGCCTGACGTCGTCACGAACATGGGTGTGATTAGGCTCTGCTCCGTTTCGAAAGGGCATCAGGCCGGATAGCATGGCGCCACGGGAAGGAGCGCAACTTGGCGAAGCGACGTAGAGACGCTCAAAAACCGTCGATCGCTCTGCCAATTCGTTTAGGGCAGGAGTACGAATGTCGGGATTTCCCATAAATCCTGTGTCTTCAACCCCAAGATCGTCCGCTATGATAAAGGCTATGTTAGGTGACGAGGCACTTTGAAGAATTGTCGTCACAGCGATCAGAAGGATTAAGGGTAGAAGCGAATTCATGGTTTGGTAGGGTAGATGAAATGGGATCGGAACGAACCTGGGAGCATTGATTGTCTATCGCTCTTTTCGAGAGGTCTTGGACGCTACCGGTTGAACTCGTCTGATATACAATGGAATCGAGAATATGGACGAGGCCCACTAACTTTCGCTAATGGGCCTCGGTTGGGTGCAGGGCTCGGATTTGAACCGAGGACCTTCAGGTTATGAGCCTGACGAGCTACCGGACTGCTCCA
>DKNL01000180.1:0-2987 GCA_002474325.1 Opitutales bacterium UBA7389 | reverse complement strand
ACGAGCTACCAGACTGCTCCACCCTGCAATACTAAAAATTTTAAGTCTTCGTCTATGGAAAACGAAGAGTGGGGAGAAAAGGGGGAATCGAATTCCCTTGTCAATGCCATTTCCTTCAAAATTCGGTAATTTGTGACAAATTACCGCTTGCCAACAGGGGGCACCGGCCTACCTTTGTCGCTCTTTTAAGAAAATCACTAAACTAAAACCTAATAAATATCGTCCAAGGCGACTTAATTTCCGCCTGCGCCAAAAGGCGTTTTGACGAACCGATTATGAATATCGAACTGACCGACCTGCTGGAAGCAGGTGTCCATTTCGGACACCAAGTGAAACGCTGGAACCCGAAGTCTAAGAGCTTCGTTTTTGATCACCGCCAAGGAATATCGATTATCGATCTCTCCAAAAGCTATGACGGCTTGAAAAAAGCCTGTGATTTCCTCGAGGAAGCAGTGGCCAATGGGGGCGAAGTCTTGCTTGTTGGAACCAAGCGCCAAGCTCAGGAAGTAGTCCGAGAAGCGGCGGCCGATTGTGGCATGCCCTTTTGCGCAAGCCGTTGGCTGGGTGGGATGCTGACCAATTGGCAAACGATTTCTAGCAGTATCGCCAAATACAAGAAGTATCAGAAGATGGAAACGGATGGCAGCTTGGCGAAGTTGCCGAAAAAGGAAGGGTCCGCGATCCGCCGTGAAATGGAGCGGATGCATCGCAATTTCGAAGGCATCGTCAAAATGGACAAGCCTCCTGCCGCGATGATAGTGGTCGATGTTAAGTATGAGGACATCGCTGTCGCTGAGGCGAGACGCTGCGAAATTCCAGTTGCCGCCCTTGTTGATACCAATTCGGACCCAACCGTAGTAGATTATCCGATACCTTCGAATGATGATGCGGTTAAATCGATTCGGATCATCCTGGAAGTTTTGGTGGAAGCCATCCAGTCAGGACTCTCTCAGCGTCAAGCGAAGCAGGAGAGGGCGGATGTCCAGACCCCAACTGCGTCTGCTGCCCAAGAAGTGGTAGCTGAGGCTCCGCAAGCTCAAGAAGCCGCAGATCAGGCTTCGGACCCCGATGAAGAGCCTGCGTCTGAAACACCCGCACCCGAGGCGGCTGCAGAACCTGAAGCAGAACCTGAAGCAGAACCTGAAGCAGAACTTGAAGCAGGACCTGAAGCAGAACCTGAAGCAGTTGAAGAACGTGTAGAGGTTGAGGAAAAAGCTGCGGAACCGCAATCTGTTAAGGAAGAAGCTCCTGAGGAGTCTAAGGAGGAAGGTTGACAGTTAAATGAGTATCACAGCGAAACAAGTAGCGGAGTTACGTGGCCAAACCGGTGCGGGGCTCATGGACTGCAAGAAGGCATTGATCGAATCAGATGGCGACGTGGAGCAGGCAATTACAATTCTTAGGAAAAAGGGAATCGCTTCTGCATCTAAGAAGGCAGGGCGAGATACCTCGGAAGGACTTATTGAATCCTACATCCATCTAGGCGGTAAAGTAGGCGTTTTGATTGAAGTAAACTGCGAAACCGATTTCGTGGCCAAGACGGATGATTTCAAAGCTTTCGTCAAAGATTTGTGTCTACATATAGCTGCGGTGAATCCGATATGTATCAGCCGCGAAGATGTCCCTGAGAAGCTAGTCGAAAAGGAGCGCGAAATCGCCGCTTCGCAGGCCGAAGGCAAGCCCCCTGCGGCGGTGCAGAAGATAATCGAGGGTAAATTGAATAAGTACTATTCTAATGCCTGCATGCTAGATCAGCCCTTTGTCAAAGATGGCGAGAAAACGGTGCAGGAGGTCCTCAATGAGCAAATTGCTAAGCTTGGGGAAAATATGAAAATCAATCGTTTCTCCCGGTTCCAAATTGGGGAAGAGGATGGCGAGTAATCGATAGGGCTCGAAGCGAATTTAGAGAAAAAGTGATTCGGTTAACCGAATCGCTTTTTTATTTTTATAGGATTCGAAACGATCGCGGCGAAGTCTACAGTGGCTAGTTTTGGTTTTAAAGAGCGAATGTCGATTCTGTAGAATAGGGGAGGACTTGATCGATGATCCTACTTTTTTTAAGAAGCGCTCACGAAGCTGAAAGGCTCGCGAAGCTTTTCGAGCAGGATCTTTAGCAGTGGTCTATCAATCTCGGGCCTCTTGAGCTTCTTCTTTTTTGGAGGTTCCGACTTTGGGGGATCGAAAATAATAGGGGGATCGTCATAGGCCGTATCAAAGTTTTCCGATTAAGAGCTTATCAACGAAGACGATTGAGAACGACCTGAAAATCGGGCAGAAAGTAACCAGACATGCGTTGCCTAACAGTTCCAGAAGAAGCGGATTAGAAGGCGATCGGTATATTTTTGATGGGGTGTATTGGATGCTCAAAAGGTTGCATGGGTTAAGTTTATCAAAAATCCTACTTGTGTAGGAATTAGTCTTAAAAAAAGCCCTCACGATGGAGGACTAAAGAAAATTTCAGCTGGATGTTACGCTTACGGATTAAAATCCATGCGCTGGGTCACGCGTACGGCCACGTTTTTGCCGCCTTTTTTGGCGGGGGACCATTTCGATCGCATGATCGACTCGATGGCGGGCTGGTTAAATTCGCGATGAGATGATTTAACTACGCGAGGGCGGAGTACCTTGCCACTGTCATCAATAACCCATTCTAGTTGTACCCAGCCGGCGATCTTAGCCTGCTTCAGGGCGTAGGGATAATTCGGCTCCACTTGGAATAGGGCTCTGGGCAATTTGTCGACATCGCGCAGATCGAAAATCTCCATGTCTGCCATTGCGTCGATACCGGTGTCGAAGTCGCCGAAGCCAAAGTCGCCCACGGCATCACCGGCGCCAGGGTTGAGGGCCATTTCTAACTGGTTTAGGGTCATCGGTGGGGGCGGTTCTTCAACCTCGGGTTTCTCTAGTTCTTCCTTATCTTCAGGCGGCGGCGGGATATCCTCAGGCGGTGGAGGAGGCGGGGCCTCACTCGAATCCATTGTGACGAC